>CAYXLD010000005.1:0-34390 GCA_964465795.1 Candidatus Woesearchaeota archaeon | reverse complement strand
GAGTCTGCCCATGCAATTATGAAGGGATTAGAAATTAACTACAATTTCGTAAGAAAGAATTTAGATTTAGATGGTAAAACTCCTGCTGAAGTTGCTATACCTCAATTAAAGTTGGGAGTTAATAGATGGTTAGATTTGATTAGATTAAGTAAATTACAATAATAAAGGTACAATCCCGATGAATACGGTAGCTAAACCAATAACAATTGTTAATATAAGTTCTATCCAAAAATTACGATTTGATGATTTTTCTGCTCTTTCGATAGCATTCTTTAATCTCATTTGATTGAGCAATACGATGCCTTCGATAGTTGGTTTATACTTTGCAGAACCACTTGGAACTTCTATAATGTATCCGTCATTAATGGCTTGGTCAATAAAATAACTTTCAATTCCTGCCCTTAAATTATCAAGAGAGATACCTTCTTTTGAACTAACTGGTTTGCTATCAAGATGTTCTAAAGTATTAAACAAAGCTTCTGAATATGGTTTTAATGTCATTTATTTGAAATTATTAACTTGTTTAATTACTTTACTGATTAAATAACTCTCTTTAACGCAACAATTTACCTTTAACAATACGCAGTAATAAGTCCAGTAAAGCAAATCTTTATAATCCTTTTCCATCACTATAAATTATGCGGGGATGCCGGAGCGGTCAAACGGACTTGGCTTAGGACCAAGTGGCTTAGTGCCTTCGAAGGTTCGAATCCTTCTTCCCGCATTTATCCCATTGAAAATAGGATTATCCGAAGGATTCTAATTATTGTGCATAAGGTTCGAATACTCAAATATTTAAGGATTCTTTCAATTCGCAATTATTTACAATTATTTATCAAAAAGCAAAAGTAATCTTATTATCTTGAATAGTTGCATCCTTAAATCTATAATAAAATTCTATATCTGCCTCAGTTATATTAATTTCAGATCCTTTTAAATAATCTCCAAAGCTTCTAATATTAAGGCTGTCTTTTAAATTTATTTTTAAATTATTCCCATTCTTTATAATATTCCCAATAAAAGCAGATTTTTCTTTTATTTTTATATACAACAATCCACTAGAAATATCAATTATATTTCTACTAATATTTCCTTTCGTTTCTACTATATAAAGATCATCATTTTGATTATATTCTTTAGATAAAACGTACTCCGCCTTCTCATTCAGAGACATTCCATTTCTATCTGCTGCATTTCCAACCCCGATACTATCGGCTATTTTATCACTCTGTCCAACAACTGCAGATCTACCTATCTCTACAAGTTTAATTTGTATTAATCTTTCTGCAACACTTGCCTTCAGATCCCCGATCATATATAATATGTTTGCTTTATGATGATTATACACAACTCTGCCGAATAAAGCATCTAATCTAGCTAAAATTTCTTTAGTCTTAACCTCATCAAATCCAACGGTTATACCATTAAATCTATCAACTTCATCTTTCAATATCTTAATTTCAGCAACAGCAACATCGTCCCCGACAATTATCCCTTTCTTGGCTAAATCTGCATTTTGTGATTTTTCAATATCTGATAGTGTTGCATCAAAAACTCCCTTATTATTATCTGTAATAGCGTTCTTAACACTCTCTTTATCAAGCCAGCATCTTATTTTTTGATCGTCGCAATAGCCCTTATCCACAAATCTTGTAGGATCTATCTGGTTTCCAGGATTTCTACTGGAGCATATCCTAACAATTCCGCGGCCGTATATTTGCGGCAAGCCAGTTTCTTCAGCTCCTGCTTGAATATTAGGCCCAAGCACAGCAGCACCCAAATTAGGGCTTCCGCTCACGCATTCTTTCTCACTCTTTATCTCTCCTTCTTTAGCTTGATCACTAACATATTGATCCCTTAAATAATTAACAGCAAAACTAGTTGAAACTTCCTTAAATCCGCATTCTTCCTGATCATTAACTCTAACACATAACTCCTTATATCCTTCCGGAGCAGTAAAGTCTCTGCTTTCAGTTGCATATTGCCCTTTGCCAACAAATCCTGAAGCTACATGCACAACCGCAGGAATAGCATAAAATCCAGATTCAGGGGGATTCTTCAAATAAACGCTGTAATAAACTCCTTGGTCTTTTCCGGCAAATATATGATAAAAGACCTTATATTGCGAAGTAGCAGGTAAAGTCGCATCACTAAATCTAGTTGCACTAAACCACGCATTAAACTGCGGCGGGCTGTCAGGTTCGATTAAAGTCTTAAATGATGTAGGCGCTTTAGCAGAAACAAATGCTTTACAGAATGGCGCTCCCGCTTCTTCAATATTCCTTGCTTTAAATGAATTTATGGAATTAACAGCATAGCTTTGAGTGAAATAATTAACAGAATCCTGCATATTCTGCCAAGCAGCGCCTACTGTCAAATATTCGCCACCTCCTCTTGAACCCTGCCCATATGCAAATTCAACTATCTTAGGCAATATTATTTTAGCCACGGGAGCAATCTGTCTCCAGAAAAATTCACAAAGATATACAGAATAGATTTGATCGCAAATCCCTATTGTTTGTCCTGTTTCAAGGCTTTCTTGCAAACAATCTCTATGGTTTTTTAATATAGAAACAAACCCTTCTATTCCAGCGTGAATCCCAGTTAAGCAGACAGGAATAACAATTTTTTCTCTAATATTAGGCAAACATAATAATGTGCTTCCAATTATTCCTGTCTGAACAACATCTGCAACAGGATACTGTCCTCCAAAGTCGCATCTTGAGCTAGGGCATATAACAGGATCGCAAACATTAAATAATAAATGGCATTCCTCAGGACTCATAAAATTCTGACATTGTGTTGAAGGAATATTTGCAGCAGGTCTTCCAACACCAAGTCTTCTGCCATTAATTAACACAGTCTTACCTTTCCCGTATTGATTTGAAGCATCTTGAATTGCTTGCACAGCCTGTCCTACTCTTCTTTTAGCTTCTGTTTCACTCAATCCAGGGAAAAATCCTAAAGGCTGTCCAGTATTCAAATTAATCAATTGGCAGATATCATCCCCATATCCCTCAAAAAACTGTTCATTCCCATTAGGCCCAATATTACAAAGATAAAAACTAGTTACTCTTCCGCTTGCATCAAATGCACCTATGCCTCCAAAAGCAGGCAGGGTTTGCCTAGTTGCAGCATACCAACCCTCTTTAACATCAAAAGGAACAATCGCAGGCATTCCCTTATAGGGCTCTGTCTCATAATATCTAATTTCAGGATTTTTATATGGATTAACATAACTCACACTTTCAGCACTTGTAATCCTGCCAATGCCATAAGCTCCTCCAAATCCAGAAGCTTCTTTTTCATCTAATGCAGTATAAGTTCCATCCTTATTTTCCTTTATAATTTTGCTGACATCATAATACCCTTCACTATTTTTCTCTAGCCCTAAAACATAATTTCCTCCTTCAAATCCTTTTATATCACTGCCATCACCTGCTTTAGTAACAAGAGTACTATAAACATTTATTCTAGAGATATATTGTACGTTGCCAATAGAACTTTTAAGGTTATCAATTTTAACTCCACTAACAGGAACTACTTCACCAACAACATTCTTCTGAATGCTGCTGGTAGCAACAATTGGGGAAGGCAGCCCTTGACTAACAGCTAACTTTGCTTTTTCTATATCTTCAAATCTCACTCTATTATCTGCTATTTGATCATAACTGCTCTTCAATTTAATATCAGAATCCTTTTTTATCCCATCGGAAACAGCGCTGTCTTTCATTACTAAATTATATTCCAATTCTCTTAATTCATTATATCCATATAATCCTTGATTATTATACCCCTGCTCACAATCTCCTAGCAATTGCTCAATCTTTTTTTTCTCCGCCTTAACAACAACCTCTCTTCCGCCATACCTGGCCTTCAAATCATTGCAATAAGCAACAGCCGCCTTTGCTCTATTAATATTATCTACTCCAAAACTGCTGCTTTCAATATTATTCTTTTCTATGCTTTCAATTTTAGAATTAATCTGATTAATTATCGAATTAGCAGAATTTACATCTTTATCTATTTCGTCGCTTTTCGCTAAATAACACGCATTTAATGTAGGGTATTTCCCAGAATTTACCAAATCACCGCACTCTCTCGTCCAACCAACCATAACCTTTTGTCTAGCCAAAGCTTCTCCGCCAATTCCAGTCAAAAAGTTTTTAACAGTTAATACGCCTGCAGTTGCGAAACAAGCCCCCTTCAATCCTGTAACAACTTTCCCTAATTTCTCATTAATATTCTCCCACTTCTCAATACTGGTGTTCAAATTTTCAATTAGCTCTTCAGTTTTTTCAGGAGACAGTTTTATAGCTCTTTTCTCAATGCCTATATTAACAGTTAGATTTGTTTCTGTCCTAGTTCCTTGTGCATGCGGCAATAATCGAACTCTTGCTATCTCCTCGATCTCAACATTCCTCAATCTAATATGTGCCTTATCGCATATTTTTAAAGCTTCTTCATTTAATCTCAATTTTTGACTGACAGATTTTAAATTATATTGCCCATTCGCATTCTTTTCAGCTCTGCAATTAACACTTATGCTAACTTGATCAGAACTATCTATCTTATCAAACCTCATGCTGTCTATACTTCCAACTCCTTGATCACTCAAATTTTTCAGTTCATTTAATTCCAATCTAGATTCACTTGTTAGCACCCCGCTTATTGAAAAATCAGCACTAGACTGTTTCTTTGGCTCAATCAATTCCAAAAACCTTACATTATAAAATCTATCATCAATATTAACAACTCCTCCTCCTTCAGATAAGTCAATATTATATCCGATTTTTCTTAAGTCATATCTAAATTGCTCATAAAAAGCAGAATCAGGATAACTCTCAATAAATTTTCTTAATAGATCTTCCTTTATCTTTTCTTTTCCAGCAGTTGAAGAAAGCTCTATTGCCCTAATTAAAGCTATTTCTCCCCATTTCATACTTCCTTCTGCATTTCTCTGCACTTCAGCAGGATATTCATTATTAACTTTTACTAAAGCATCAATCGCTTCATTGAATTTTTTATCTGTTTCGCTGGTTGCTTCATCTTTTGAACTCTTCATTGAATTAAGCGTTATCTCCCTTCCATTTATCTTTGCTCCGTTAATTAAATCAAAAGACTTTTTAACAAAATCAGAAATCTGTAAATTATCTGGAGCCTTAACCGCTTTGTCAAACTTCTCTTTATTCAAATTAATCAATCCATTATTATCAATGCCTCCAATTATCTCTCCTTCCGCACGAAAAGCATAAACTATTTCATTAAACAAATATAATCCTGCTCTACTCTTTCTCTCACTATCAGTATAGACTAATATTCCTTTATTCTTGTCATATTCTTCAGATAAATATAATCTATTTATACTTCCTTTGTCTATTAGCTCTCCAACTTTTAATTCTAATCTTTGCCCCTCGCTGCATCTAATGCTAACTGTCCCGCTTCTAACCACATCTTCAGCACTGCTATTTTTCCCAAGAACTATTTTCTCAACACTGCACCTATCATTCAAAAATCTACTTCCAGTATAAAGATCAACAACGTCGCTGCTCTCATCATCACTAATTTGTATTCTAGCCATATTTTCAGCAGCAACAAATCCATCATATGCAACACTCACACCTGCTCTGCAATATGCTCCTGGAACATAAATAACACCAGAATTCTGCCCTCTATTAACCTTGGTTGTTGCAATTTTTCTATCTCCGCTAAAAATGCTCACGACAGCAGAATTAGGATCAGCATTTTCCAATCTGACTGAATATCTCCCATTCCAAAAACTTTGCTTGAATTTATTGTTATCCCATTCGTAATCACTCATTGGACTAAGTAAAAATTCTGATTTTCCTATTCCAAATGCATTATCTGCTTCGTAATCAATCTGAGCAGTTAAATTAACCTTGACAAATTCAGGAAGATTTTTCTCAACAGGATTTTTCTTTAGTACTACGACAACATACCCGATATTATTAATCAATGGGCTTCCTAATAATTTATCTCTAGATCTCAATGCTGCTTTTGCAGGATGAAATCCAGCTCCTGCAATTTCATCAGGATATTTCCTGCTAAATCTAATGCCTCTAACTTTTTCTATATCTATCAATGGATTAATTTGCAAAGCGTCTATCTGGCAAAATACGGGCACATTCTGTTCTGCAAGCAAGTCACTTCTAACAACGGCAGGCTGGCATCCAGCAGGGGAAACTTGCAGCAGTAAATCTTGTCTGGCTTGGCAGGTTTCTTTATCTCCAAGAATAGGCCAATAAGTCTCCAATCTTCCTTCAGCTCCATATATAGCTTGGAAACTAGCCCTAGGCTGATAAGTAACAGACTGCGCGAAACTTCCTCCCACTTGTGCGCCGACAAATCCGATTAAAAAAATAACAAGCGCGAAAAACATAAAATTTTTCAATATCATATTATATTAACTCCCATTCCTTCAAACGATGCATAGTTGTATTGCAATTCTTCTAAAGATTTAGGCGCGGACAATGTATCTACTTCAATTTCCAATCTTCCTCTTTCCAACTGCTCTGTTAATAAGTATACTTCTCCCTTGCCCCCGCCCGTTAAAGCATAATCTATTTTAGTCTCCGGAATATTAATATCGAAACATTCTTCCTTTGTACTTCCAAAAAATCCTAATATCCCAGATCTAGGAACTTCTTGGCATTGAGTTTTTTTGCTAGCAGGAATAGTTATGCTTGAATTGCTATATACATAAACTTTAACCTCATAATCTCCCTCACTCAGTTTAATATCAGAAACATCAGGCAATAGAGTACTAACGCTCTTCCCAGTTTTGTCGCTGAAAGAAATCATAGCTGTTCCTTCTAAATTTTTTCCTCCAACTTTTAAATCCAGCATGATATTATAAGACCTATCTAAAATTATATCTGCATTTCTCTCGCTATTAGTAGAAAATACTTCTGTTTTTTCTGTAAATCCTTCGCTTCTTATCAGCAGCTGCCCATTAAAGCATGCAGGAGCTTTCCCAACAAATCTGCCGTTAGCACTTTCTCCCAATTTACATCTTTGATTAAAGCATTGATAACTTATATTAGCATCTGCATTCCTTAAATTTACATCATATAAATTAACTGTAATATCCTGAGTCATAAATTCACATAAATCAAATTCCTCGCTTTCTCCTTCTAATTCAGAGAATACTGCCTCTCTCGCAACATTGTTATCAACAATAACAACAAATGGAAATTGAAATATCTCCTCATTATTGTATATTTGTACAATTACAGGAAAACTAACATCATAAACAAAATGATAAGGCGCGTAGCAGAATCCTAAAATACCTAATCCTTCCTGAATCCCAACTGGAGAAGCAATCATCAGCTCATTATCAACACCTTCTCCATTAATTTCTATTTTAGTAGGCATTGTTCTAGAATAAAATAAATTTACGTTCTCGTCAACATCCTCGCCAATACTAATCTCATAATATTCATTTTTCTTTTCATTTAGTTCATAATAATCTCCCTTGAACTTCATAAATCCCATATTTGCTTCTAGCCCTGATTTTAAATTATCAATAACTTCTCTTGTTCTCCATACTTTTCCAGAACAGCTTATTTCAACACCATCAACAGGAGCATACAATCTTAAGACATCAATCGCATATGTATCTAAAATAGCATCATTCCTTTGTTTCTCATATATCTTTCTAGCCAGATCATAAAATTTTCCAATTTTGCTGTTTATCTCTATATTATGCTCTTTTATTATTGCTGAAACTTCTCCTTTTTTAACATTTAAGTCAGAATCAACGCTAATAACAACCCTTTTATCTTCGATGTTTACTTTAGCACTGACCTCTCCTAGCTCAATGTCAAAACCTTGAGAATAAAATCGGCTAAAATCACACTCTCTTATCCTCTCTTCTATGTAGATTTCTACATCATTAGCAATGTTGCTCTTAGTAGGAACTTGTTCTTTTATTAATCCGTTTCCAGAGATATAATACCAATAAGGAACAGAAAACCCTAAAAAATTTAATTCAGATGAAAATGGTGCAAATTCACTTCCAGACCTGTATTCTGGAGTATAAACATATCCTCCTTGACTCCCAGCAAGTTGTACTGCCTCTCTAGCCTTTTCTTCAATACAAGACCCATAGTAATCAAAAACAGGCTTCAGTTCAGCAGGCACACCACTAATACTTAAGTTTCCTCTTATAAAAAAATAAAATCCAATTAATGCAACTATTATAATTGCAATAATAATAAATATTGTCATTTGCCCTTTTTTATTCAACATCATTTTTTTACTCCTCTATTTTCTTTAATTTTTTGTTCTATTAGCTTCAAAATTTCGCTATTAATATCTTTGTCTATAATTCTTTTAAACTCTTCCCAAATTTTCTCATTCTCAATCAAAAGCAAATATTTCTTCATAAATCCTCTTTTCTCATGATAAAACCAGTAAAATTACTATAAAAACCTTTCTTATTAACTTACTAACTTACTTAGTTACTAAGTAAAGCACTAAGTAAAAAGTCTTTATTATTGGGCGCCAGATAAGAATAATAATTCTGTCCATGGTTCTGGGCGAACTCGAGTAGGGCTAACCTCAACTGTGGCAGGGATTCCTCTAGCACGAATTCCACTCTTGGGGTACATTCGCCGCGCGAAAAAATTTAGACTCTACCATAATAGCCATCAACTCTTGATTTAAGTATTAAAACGCACAAAACCACAACTAATAAAATATTAACTCCTATTAAAACCAAAAATCCATTTCCTAAATCATTTTCAACAGAAACAGCCCTTCCAGTTATTTTATTAAACGCTATTTTATTACTATCTCCGCTTATATTAACCGCCATCCAGCTTCCCAATCCAACATTTCCATTTTCCGAGTTAACCTCCAATAACCCATAATAAGGGCCTTTATTTTTAGCTTTAATGCAAATCTCCCCCAAATATTCCTTATCAAGAATAACTCTGCCATAATACTCTGTCTCTATTCCAAATTTTTCCCCATTATAATTATAATCCTTAATATCCCTAGAAAAACTATTTTTATTAGCCCATTTATCGTCTAATCGCAAGCTTAAGCCTTCTCTGTCAGAAAAAATCCTGAATTCCCTGCAAATTTCATTCCCGCTTTTACCTTCAAAATTTAATATAGGGGGCGATATTCCCAATTCCAAAGCATATGATGCTGAAATAAAGAAAATGGCGCTGAAAATAAATAAAAAAAACTTATATTGAAACTGCAAAGAATCTAACATCTGCTTTATACCCCGGAACATTGTCCTCAATATCTCCTAAAAAGTTTCTTAAATCTAATTTAGCATATATATAATCGTCTCTAACATCTCCTAAAGCAGGTGCACTTATATTAAATGTGAAATTTCCTATTCTTCTAAAGGGATCAGCTAATCTTCTTCCAAAATAAGTATAGTTAAATATCCTTTCAGACTTGTCAATTAACTGAGGCGTAATAATAACTCCAACAGTTCCTGTATTTGTTATATTAATTCTTATTTCATCAGACTGCTCGCCTTTTCCTAAATCTCCAAAAAATACACTATCTGGGACAGATATACTAATAATTGGATCTGGTTCTCCCAATAAGTCTACTTCAAATACAGAAGTATCACTATGTAAAGCACTAACTAAAAACAAACTAAAAATAAAAACAAGAAAAGAAACTAAAATCAACTCTTTCATAAATAAAAAAATATAAGGAAACTTATAAATCTTATGTCTTATTTTTCATTAAATTAAAGTAATAAAATTTCTAATGGCCCCACCCAGGATCGAACTGGGGCATAGTCCACGTCAAGGACTCGGTCTACCATTAGCCTATGGGGCCCAATAGCTCCAATAAATAGCCCTATTTAAAATTTTTCAAAACAAAACATTTTTAACGCCTAAAACTTCTCTCATATTATGCCTCAATAGCTCAGTCGGTAGAGCATCAGTTTTGTAAACTGAGGGTCGGGGGTTCAATTCCCTCTTGAGGCTTATTTAAATCATAATAATCTTTATAATAGAACAACTCTATAGAAAAATATGTCGCTAGAACATACACAAAAAGATGTTGATGACTGGGCAAAACAATTTACTCCGCCCTATTGGGAGGCACTTCAGCAACTTGGAAAATTGAGTGAGGAATTAGGAGAAGTAGCAAGAGAAATAAATAACCTCTATGGCCCTCAACAAAGATTATCAAGAGAAAAAGCTAAAGATAATCTGGGCATGGAATTAACAGATGTAATATTCACAGCATGCTGTATCGCAAACAGGCATAATATAAATCTGCAAGAAAAATGGGAAAACATGATGAAAGAAAGACGCTATACAAACAATGCAAATAAATATATGCCTAATAAATAATGAAGTCAAAAATCCAGAAATCAGAACCTCAATTCAAAAAGAAACTCTCTCCAGAACAATACCATATATTAAAAGAAAAAGGAACAGAGCTGCCATTTACAGGCGCACTTCTAAATAATAAAGAAACAGGAAAATATAATTGTGCCGCCTGTAGCAACCCTCTATTCTCATCAAAAGTAAAATTTGATTCAGGCACTGGCTGGCCTAGTTTTTCAGACGCTTTAAAAAACGCAATAGAATTAAAGGAAGACAATTCATCCTTAACAAAAAGAACAGAAGTAATATGCAAAAAATGCAAAAGCCATTTAGGCCATTTATTCAACGACGGACCAAAACCAACATGCAAAAGATACTGCATGAACTCTCTATCTTTAAATTTTAAAAAGGCAAAATAAATGACAACTAATCCTCATCAACATAAATTGCTTTTCCGCCTGAAACAAGAATGTTGCATATCTTAGAATCCAAATTAACCAAATCTCCTTTGTTAAATGGGCCTGCTATATTGCCCCCCATATCTACAAATTGTTCAACATTCTCATTAAAAATAACCATTTTGTTTACTGTTTTCTCATCCTGCTTCCCATTCAGCATTAATGTAAGCTCCTTATCTCCATTTTCAAAAGCCTTAACCAAATTATCAAAGACCTTCTTTTCAAAATCAAACATATTATCATAATCTCTCTTCATAATTCCCGTTTCAGCAGCAACAAAAACCAGCTGCAGCAATTTCTTCTTCCTCCTTAAAATAAGCCCTCTGAATATTGCGATAGAATTTTCCAATTGCTTCTTAGATTCTACAACAGTATTAGAAAATAAATCGCTATCAACTTTGTTTTCTTCTCTTAGTTTTTTCAAATATTCTACAAATTCATTCAGGAAATTTTTGTCTATCTGCTGTAAGGTCTCTGAATATTTCTCTTTTCTTAATATCTCATATAGGTCATTATATACTAACATATAATTTCATAAATTAAGGCGCTTATAAAATTAGTTATATTTCAAAAACAACAATTAATTTAAACCAATTCCAAACTTCTAATAATATCTAAGAAAAAAAGTTCCAGCATAGTGTTTTCTGAATATAGAAAAATTAAATATTATTTAGTAAGATTCTCTTCTATTTTCCTGTCGTCTTTAATCTTAGAAAGAGCTATTAATCCTAAAATAATAAATCCCGTAACTGCCAATGTAGCAATTCTATATCGGTAACTTCCTAAGGAAATAAGGTTTGAAACAATTAAACCCCAAATTATTGGTCCTATAAATGAAGAAGCCCTTTCCGCCAGACCAAAGTAAGCAAAGGCAAGATTGTGTTTTCCTTTTGGCGCTACATAAGACATAACAGAGCGGGATACTGTCCAATTAGAACCAAACCAAATACCCATAATGGTCGTTGCAATCACAAACAATGTAAAATTTGTAATAAATCCTATAAAGGGCAATATTAATACCCATCCACCAAGAATAAACATCAAAGTTCTTTTGTGGCCAAACTTATCTGCAATATATCCAGATAAGGTTCCACCAATTGCAGAGGTAATTAGTATCCCTAATAAAATATAGGTTTTTATCGTATCTGAAACACCCCAAACCTGTTCTAAGAATATTGGAAAGTTATTTGAGGCTGTTAAGATAGCATCATTAAACAAGAAATAAGCTAGTATGAATAGACCTACACTAGATGCAGAAAACAATAGTTTTGTTTCACTAACAACTTCTTTTATTCCGAATTTGAAAATTAGTCTATTTGATTCTTTTTTAGGTTCTTTAAATAATATGAGCATAGGAAGGGATATTATAAAGAACGCAGCTACTGAAGGCAAAAGTGTTTCTGCTCTAGCCGTTGAGCCAAACAAACTTAAAGTCCCATTAGAAAACGGCAAAGCAATTAATAGTCCTGTAAATTGGCCTAAATAATTAGCAGTTATTCCAAAACCTGAAACTAGTCCTCTTTTTTCTGGTTTAGAAATATCATTGATTAAAGGAGTATAGAAAGTAAATGATAATAAATAAAAATATAATCCTAAAGTGAAAAAAATAAGAGCGTGAATTTCTTTATTTGATATTGCAAGTAAAGCGCAAATTCCATAAAAAACTGTAGTTAAAATAGTTGTATACCTTAATCCTATAATTCTCCTTAGATGTTTGTCAAGAACTGTTCCAGTTATAGGAACTGTAAAAAGCAATAGTATTGCAGAGATTGTGAACGTTAAATTAAAGGATAAATCAGAAATCCCTCTATCAATTACTATCCACTGGGCAAAATACAGAAAGAAAACAATAGAAACAAGAGAATTAGCAAAGTCGTAAAGAATCCAAAGAAAAATATTCTTTTTTGTATCCATGCCTAATTAGAGTTTTTGAGCATTAATAATGTTTCTGAAATCAGTGAGTGAAAAAAATTTTTCCTGAAAATTTATTATAAATTATTATTTTTGAAGACCTTGCTAAATAAAGTAGATTATCTTTGCAGCTAGTTCTTAATAGAATTCTTCAAAATCTCCAAAGCAAACACTTTATATAATAATTCTGTTTATTCATACTAAATAAAAATGGCAAAAGAATCCCACATATACTTATTTAGACACGGCCAGACAACTTATAACAGGGATAAAAGATTTACTGGCTTTCACGATCCGCCTCTAACATCTTTAGGAAAAAAACAAGCAAAAATAATAGCAAAAAAACTCATAAACAAAAAATTTCAGATTGCATTTCATACAAGATTAAAACGTTCAAAACAAACTCTAAAAGAAGTTCTGAAATATCATCCAGAATGCAAAACTTTAATAAAAGACAACAGAATAATAGAACGAAATTATGGATCGCTAAACGGCACTCTCCATAAAGATTACATAAAAGAACATTCATTAGAACAATTTAACAAAATCCATCGCGACTTCAATGCAAAACCTCCAAATGGTGAAAGCTTTGCAGACGTAGAAAAAAGAGTCTCATCATTTATAAAATATTTAAAAATAGTTATGAAGAAAAATAAAGTCAATATAGCAATTTCAGCACACGGCAACTCCATCCGCCTCTTCAGAAAAATTATGGAAAAATCATCAATAAAACAATCGTGCAGATGGGTAATTCCTTATGATAAAGTATTTCATTATATAATTAAATAAGTCCAAAACACAACTTTATAAATCTCCTTTTTCTAACAAAAATATGTTCAAATCACTTCGCGAAAAACTAACATCGTGGTTCAAAAAGCCAGAATCTAAAGAAGAGAAAGTTGAAAAAACTGAAAAGCACAGCGAAGTAAAGCCTAAAAAAGGCAAAAAAGAAGAAAAACAAATAAATAGAAAAATTAAAGATAAAAAAACTCTTGAAGAAAAAAAAGAAGAAAGTCTTTTAGAAACAGAGCAAAAATCTCAATCTGCAGGAGAGACAATTCAAACAAAACAGGAGCAGATGCAGGAAAAAACTCTTGAAGAAAAAAAAGAAGAAAAACAAGGCTTCTTTTCAAAAATCTTTTCAAAGAAAAAATCTGAATCTAAAATCCAAGAAATTCCTATAGAAATTAAAATCCATGAGGAAGAGCCAAAAATCCAAGAGTCCAAACAATCTGCTGAAAAGCCTAAAGAGGGGCAGAGCTTCTTTTCAAAACTTGCTTCAAAACTCTCTACTTCAACACTAACACAAGAGCAGTTTGATGAGCTATTTGAAGAACTTCAAATCACATTGCTGGAAAACAACGTTGCGCTGGAAGTAGTTGAAAAAATACATGGGGATTTATCAAAAGATTTAGTAGGTATAGAGATAAAAAAATCAAAAATCCAAGAAACCATAATAAATTCCTTAAAAGAAGCTATTCTTTCAATTCTTATAGAGCCTCCCAATCTCATAGAACAAATTAATAAAAAACTTACAGGCCCTTATGTAATAATCTTTGTAGGAATTAATGGCAGCGGTAAAACAACTTCAATAGCAAAACTAGCGCACTATCTAAAAAAGAATAAAATCTCCTGTGTATTAGCAGCAGCAGATACTTTCAGGGCAGCATCTATAGAACAGCTAAAAGAGCATGCGAAACGCCTAGATATTCCGATTGTTAATCATCAGTATGGTTCAGACCCGGCAGCAGTAGCATTTGATGCAATAAAATACGCAGAGTCCCATAAAATAAAAGCAGTTCTTATAGATACTGCAGGTAGAATGTATACAAAAATAAATCTTATGAAAGAAATGGAGAAAATCGTCCGCGTATCCCAGCCAGACCTAAAAATTTTCGTTGCTGAATCAATAACTGGAAATGACGCAGTAGAACAGGCAAAGACCTTCAATGAAGCAATCGCTACTGATGGAATAATTTTAAGTAAAGCAGATGTTGATGAGAGAGCTGGAACTATCCTATCAGTTTCATATGTAACCAAAAAGCCAATTTACTTTTTAGGCACAGGGCAAAAATATGAAGATATTATGCCATTTACAAAAAAAGTTGTTTTAAAAAATCTCGGCCTTGAATAATTTTATAGAAATTTGTGCAATGTTGCATAATTCAAAAATAAGTTATTTCCTAGAGTCAATTATAATTTTGACTCCGCATACCTCTTCATTGTCTGGTAAGCCCAGAATCTTCTCTTAGCTTCCAGGCACATATTCTCGACCTTCTTTGAGCGCACTCGATCTCCGAATATTCTCTTTACCGAAGAGAATATTCCTTCTGTGCCAGTCCATCTCCTCCCATATCTCTTTTTCTTTGCCCACTTTTTATAGCAAATCAGAACGAAGTTTTAGAATATCTTTCTTCTCTATCTAATTTAAACAGAGCAGCCATTATTTTAACAAGCGGAGAAAGGGAATCATATAAGGTATATTCAGACAAAATCCACATCACGAATCTTAACAACGAAGAAGACATCCTAAGAATAGCAATAAAAGAAATCTCAAGGGCTGTTTATTGTTGATTATTTTTAGAATAAACAATTATCCTGTACTTAACCCTATCTCCAATTCTATATCCCATTTTTCCTGCAATTTTAGCAATATAAGACTGATTATCACAAATCTCTCTGCTACAAACAGTCATTGGCACACCAAATAATCCTTCCAAAATCGCCTCTCGCTCCATAATTAAATTCCCATCGGCATCTCTAATTAGATTATCAAGAAATTTATTTCTTTTTTTAATAATCATTTCTCTCATTTCTTCATATTCGTTTTTTTTCATTTTTTAGATTAGCAGTATTTTTTGAAAGAATGCTCCATATCAATTCCTATTTCTTTTACATTAGCTTCAATCTTTTTAATTCCTCCTTTAATCTTCTCCAATTCTTGCTTAATAAAATTTTCAATCCTTTTGCTCATACTTATTCCATGCTTCTTGCAGTATTCAGAAAACTCTCCATAAACCCTATCATCTAAATTAAAAGTTTTCAAGCTCTTGACTCTTCCTTTTTTTACCATATTTAAATAACATTAAATAAACTTAATAAACTTTTTGCTCTTAACTCCGCCCTATCTCATAGCCTTTAATTCACGTAATTATTAAATAATCTTAAATAACTTTATTTAACTATTCTGCTGAAATAGATATATAACTAAATAGTAGTTACAGACAGAAAGATTTATAAACTGCAAAAGTAAAAAAAGATATGACTATAAGTATCGGATTAATACCAAATAGAGAAACTTTAATGTTAATACAGGACTCAGAAGTTTCTTATAGCGGAGTTGGATTTACACAAGACATATATAAAAAAATTAAAGATATTGATAATTCTTCAGTAACTGGTGTAATAGGTTCTCCTGTTATCGCTAATGAAGTAATAGAATTAGTAAGGGAAAATCAATATAGGTCCGGCAAGGAATTAAGCGACAAAGTAGAACAAGCATATCACCAAGTAAGAGCAAAACATCTGCAAAGAGGAATTTTGGCAAAATACGGTTTCTCTGACATAAGAGAAGTTATAGCCCATCAACAAGGGGTGCATATTGATCCTCGAATATCTGAAGAAGTAATTAAGGCCGCCAATAATCAAAATAGTTTTTTTTCTCTAGATTTAATGTTGGCAACAAATTATAATAATCCGCTGCTGTATATAGTAACATTTCCCGGATCAAGCTTATTATACAGCAATGTAAAAGACTATGCAGTCTCAGGCAGTGGTTCAATTATGGCAGTAGAAAAAATGGGTGTAGAGTTAGAGAATTACAGATGGCAAAAAGAATTAAGCATAGATGAAGGAATTGATATACTAATGAAGGCAGGAAAAGCAAGTGAGAAACATGCAGGAGTTGGAGGACCATTTGAAATTGTTTATTTAATAAAAGAAAAAAAAGACACTAAGATAATACGCCCTGACCAAAAGAAAATAAATATGATAATGTATATTCTAGATTTAGAAATAAAGGAAGATATAATGGCAGAGGCAATAAAGAAAATGAGAGATAATGGTGTATCAACAGAAGACCTGATAAATTATATAAAATCAAATACAGGCGTAGGAATTGAGTTCGACAGGTATTTTGGATTAACTAAAATCCCTCATAACTAAAAACCACAACCTTAAAAACCTCTATACTCCTTGTTTTTACTATGTTAGACAAGCTTTCAAACGTACTAAAAAAAACAACAGATAAAATAGCCAATGCTATTTTTCTTGATAAAAATCTTGTAGATCAGATAATAAAAGACCTCCAAAGAGCACTGATAGAAGCAGATGTTAATGTTTCTTTAGTTTTAGAAATAACTAAAAAAATAAAGCAATCTGCTTTAGATGAGCGCATAAAGGGCATAGAAAAAAAAGAACATATAATTAAATTGCTCCATGACGAGTTAATCTCTATATTGGGAGAAAAACGCGAGATAAAACTGCAGAAAAAAAATTCTTTTATGCTTATAGGTCTTTATGGCTCCGGAAAAACAACAAGTATATCAAAACTAGCACATTATTATGCGAAAAGAGGCAATAAAGTCGCAGCTATAGGGCTGGATGTTCATCGTCCGGCAGCCTCTGATCAGCTGGAGCAATTAGGTAAAAAGCTTAACATTACTATATTCACAAATAAAAAAGAGAAATCTCCTGAAAAAATATACAAATCATTCAAAAAAGACATGGAGAAGTATGATATTATTCTTATAGACACCGCAGGCAGAGACGCTCTAGACACTGAATTAATCAATGAAATAAAATCCTTGAATAAGCTAATTGGCCCGTCTGAAATATTTTTAGTAATGCCTGCAGATATTGGACAGGCTGCAAAATCTCAGGCTCAAAAATTCAAGGAAACTCTCAACATTACAGGAGTAATAATAACAAGGATGGACTCCACTGCAAAAGCAGGAGGCTCTTTAACAGCCTGTGCTGAAGTAAAAGCTCCTGTCGTCTTTTTAGGTACAGGAGAAAAAACTTCTGATTTAGAAACCTTCGACCCTGAATCATTTCTTTCAAGACTTTTGGGTATGGGGGATTTAAAAACATTGATGGAAAAAATCCATTCAGTAATGGATAAGAAACAGATAGAAGAGCAGCAAAAGCGCCTTCAAGAAGGCAAATTCACTATGGATGATTTGCAGGAGCAGTTAAAAAGTATGGAAAGCATGGGCTCATTTGATAAAATACTAGATCTAATTCCGGGCTTTGGAAAAGCAAAGGATAAAATATCTCAAGAACAGCTGGAGTCACAACAGGATAAAACAAAAAGATTTTCTTATATTATTCAATCCATGACAAATGAAGAAAAAGAAAATCCTGAAATATTAGAAAAACAAACTTCCCGTATTGCAAGAATAGCAAAGGGTTCAGGAACAACAACTCGTGAAGTTCGTGAACTATTAGCGCAATACAAGCTGTTAAAATCCTTCATAAAGAATGGAAAAGAATCTGACTTAAACTCAATCCAACAGGGAAAAATGCCTTTCAGTCAAAAACAAATGAGAAAACTAGCTAAAAAATTCAAGGGAAAATTGTTCTAACTATCTTTTATTTCCTTGTATAAGCCCTATAATTCCGCCAATTAAACAGAATAAATCAGATATTATAACGCCTAAAATAACAGCAATAATACTTCCTTTAAATGCCCTTTTTTTATCAAGCATTAATCTAGACGCATAAATCTTCAATATTCCTCCAAATAACAAAAATATAGAAACAAAAATAAAAACTGTTCCAATAAAATTAATCGATACTTCTCTCCCAATTTTATCCTGTAATCCGCTTAAATTAAATAAAAAGATACTCGCCAATGAAATAACAATCGCAATAATAATAGTCAAAATGCCTCCAATTAAAACCAATGTTGAACCTGCTTTCGAGCCCATGATTTATCTAATTAAAAAATACTTATAAACCTTGCTCCCTATGAAAAATTATGGAAAAAATAATTCAGCAGGGTGCAGAAGCAATTTTAATAAAAAAAGATAATATCTTAATAAAAAGAAGACTAATAAAATCATATAGGCTCAAAGAATTAGATGAAAAAATTAGAAAACAGAGAACAAGGCGTGAATTTAATCTGCTCCAAAAAGCATACAAGTTGATTCCAACTCCAATGATAAAAAAATTAGATGAAAATTTAAAAGAGATTGAAATGGAATTTATTGAAGGAAAAAAACTTTCAGAATACCTAGATTTGTTTCTCAATAAAGATGAAATTTGCAGAAAAATAGGTGAAAATATTGCAAAACTGCACGATTCAGATATAATTCACGGCGATTTAACAACTTCAAACATGCTGTATAAAAACGATTCAGTTTATTTTATAGACTTTGGATTAGGTTTTACTTCCAAAAAAATAGAAGACAAAGCAGTAGACCTGCATCTAATAAAAGAATCTCTTGAAGCCAAGCACTTCACAAACGCAAAAATCTGTTTCAAAGCGGTTTTAGAAGGCTATAAATTTTCAAGGAACTATAAACAGGTTCTGGATAGACTAAAAAAAGTAGAATCCAGAGGCCGTTACAAACCCCAATATTAATAAAAACCCCAACTTTTAAAAACTCATAAACTTCTCTATCTCTAATATAGCCCCTTAGCACAGTGGTCAAGTGTACAGGCCTTTGGCGCCTGTGACCCAGGTTCGAATCCTGGAGGGGCTATGCTACTCCCCTTACTTCCTTAAGGCTTTCTAAGCCTTATCATTCTATGAGAACCTTATCCTCGTTCAAATTATTTATTGAATCATTAATACTCTCTTTTACTATTATTTTACTTTTATCATCTTCACTAATCTCATCTATGGATTTATCTCTAATTAGTTCAAAAATCCTGATTTCGCACATCGCAAGAGGGTAGATCTTCTTTAATTTAACAGACATAGCTCTTTGCAATTTACTCGCTACAATATCAGAAAATAATTCTTTAACTGTTCTTATCTTTACGTATCCTTCAATAAACTTTCTTGCATTAGCTCTTAATATTTTCCTTATATTTCTAGATACTCTTCTCCTTGCAATTAAAAAAGGTTTTATTTTAAGAACAGCGTCTCTACAATTAGCTATGAACGAATCTTCTATATAGTCTGTACCCCTTCTTATTGCTCTTCTAATATAAGAGCCTGTTATATTGGCGCTTATAGGAAATGCCGTCAATTCATTCCCTAGATTTTTTACTTTCATTCTTAATTCTAAACCTTTCCCCCTTAAACTTTTTGTCAAATCAAGGATAATAACCTTGCCTTCAAATTCCTCAATAGAACCTCCATATAACGATATTTTAACTGCAGTTAATGGTACATCGACATCATAAAAATTTCTTTTTCCTGACTGTACTTTTTTACTTTGTTTTTTTAGAGTTTCTTTAACTTCAGCCATATTATTTTGCAACTTTTTCTCCTATTTCAATTCTTCCTGAACGTATTGCCTTTTTAATGTTATGCATTTTATTGCATATCTTGCACTTATAAGTAACTGTGATCCTTTTTGTAACTTTAGTTTTCCTCTTCCAGTCCTTGGGTCCTTTCCTTGATCTTCTCCCTAGATTTCCAAATCCTCCAATTAATCCTCTTAACTTCATTCTAGCATTGGATCCTCTGGATAAAGGATGAGTAGCAGATCTAGCTTTCTGTTTTGCAGTATCAACTGCATGCAATGTATGTTTTCTGCAATAAGGGCAGTATCTTCTAATTTGTTTTGGTAGCTTCATAGTATCTTCCTATATTATTCCTTTCGTTCAATTTATAATATTCCATTAAACCTATTTTTAAACATTGTGTTTTATCTTTTTATCGCCAATTCCTAATAATCCTTCAATTTCTTTGCTTGTATAATACCCTAGTTGGATTGATCCGCCATACTTCTTTCTAAAATCCTCCGCATAAACTCTAGAACAATAAATCTCATTTCCAAGGCCTCTTTTTATTGCTTCCTCATCAACAGAATGTTCTAAATCAGAAAAAACATTTCTCCCCATATCTTCAAATGCATTTTTATTAATTAAAAGCGGAGCAAATTTCTCTAAACCGATGGAATTATTATTTAAACCGACATTATAAAAAAGTTTTAAAATATTTTCGTCTCTTATTTCATGATGTCTCAATGCAACGTGTCCCATTTCGTGAGCTAAAAAACCTTTTATAATTTTGATAAAATCTCCATGATGCACTAAATCCATTGGCATAATGCCTTCAATAATTATTCCATGGTTCTCATCTCCAGTAATCTGTAATCCATAATATTGCTGAAAATCCAAAAACTTCATGAAAACACTTAATCTCTCATTTAAATCAGAAAAATGATCATAAAACAATTCATTAACAATCTCTTCTATAACAATAGGAGTAACATTAGATGCAATGCTAAGTTTTAAATCTCTTATACTATCTCTTCCTTCAATTAATAGATGCCCTTCCATCATATTTGCCAATATGGGGAGTATTTAAATATTATCAATTGTAACTACTATTTAATTACTAATTAAAAATAAAAATTGCCTTTAGCTATGCAGAAACCTTTAAAACCTCCCTATTCTAAAATCACTTATGTCTAAACAAGAAAATTCGCCTGAGCTTGAAAAGCCAGTAGAAAAATCAAGTTGGATAAAGATAAAACCTGCTGAATTAGAAAAGATAATTATAGAATTAGCAAAGCAAGGTAATTCTCCAGCAAGAATTGGCCTCATTTTAAGGGATAAAGAAGGAATACCAAAAACAAAACTTCTTGGAAAGAAAATTACAAAAATACTTAGGGAAAACAAAATAGATTACATTACTGATAAAGAAATAATAGAAAAAAAGATAAAAATATTGAAAGCACATATAGAAAAAAACAAATATGATTATACTGCAAAAAGATTTTTAGCAAAAAATCTCTGGCTTTTATATGATAAAAAAAGCAGAAAAAGCGAAGGTTGAGAAGAATGTTAAATAAGATAAAAGAGGCTATAGAAAAAATAAGCTTGGTGTCTGAAAAAAAGCAGATTAGAGTAATATCTCATTTCGATACAGATGGAATTACTTCAGCGGCAATATTTTCAAGAGCACTAGAGCGCTGGGGGAAACCTTTCACTCTTAATATAGTTAAAAGCCTTGAAGAAGATTATATTAAATCACTGCCGAGAAATAATCTTTTGATTTTCTTAGACCTTGCATCAGGAAGCCTAAAACATTTAAATGAATTAAATGCTGAAACAATTATTTTTGACCATCATGAACTTACTCAGGAATTTAATAGCAATATTTTAATGGTAAATCCTGTTCTTGAAAGTCAAGAGCAGATATCCAGTGCAGGGATTTGTTACTTATTCTCAAAGGCGCTGTCCATGCAAAACAAAGATCTAGCAAATCTAGCATTGATAGGAATGGTTGGTGACGTACATGACCAAAATTTGAATAAAAAATATGATGAAATAATAAAAGACGCCGATGCGATTGTAAAAAAAGGGCTTCTTGTTTACCCTTCTACTAGGCCGTTGGATAAAGCCCTAGAGTACTCATCGAGCCCTTACATTCCAAACGTTACTGGATCCTATAAAGGAGTAATTGAGCTTTTGAGAGAAGCAAACATTTCTAAAAATAATGGATCTTATAAAGCTCTTTATGAATTAACAGAAGAAGAGATGACAAATCTAATTACAGCGATAATGATAAGAAATGCAGGGAAGATCAATACAGAAAAATTAATAGGGCGCCTATACCTATTAAAATTCCATAATAGATTAGAAGATGCTAGAGAGCTTTCAGCATTGATTAATGCCTGCAGCAGAATGGGGCATCCTTTTGTCTCTTTGGCATTTTGCCTCGGAAATAAGTCGCTAAAATCCAAAGCTGAAAAGATCTATATAGAATACAAACAGCATTTGGTATCTGCATTAAAGTATGTATCAGAGGCAGAAAAAATTTCTGGAAGCAATTATACTATAATAAATGCTAAAAACAATATAAAAGATACAATAATAGGAACAGTTGCTTCAATAATATCCCGCTCTCCTATTTATAACGAAGGAACAATTATTATAGCCTTGGCGTATAATGAAGATAAAATTAAAGTCTCTGCAAGGATCACAGGCAGAGAAGGCAGAAATGTTCGAGATGTTTTAAACAGTATTGTAGTTCCCCTTGGAGGAGAAGTTGGTGGTCACCCAAATGCTGCTGGATGTATTATATCAAAAGATAAAGAAGCCCAATTTATTAATGATCTTAAAAAAGTTCTTGATATAGAATTTGTTAAAATATAGCAATAACAATCTTTAAAACCTTTCCCACCTTAAAATTTTAATGCAAAAAATTAAGAAAAGCAAATTCCTTAGAATAATCTGTCCAAGATGTAGTAATAACCAAATTGTATTCGGAAGGCCATCGACCTTAATTAAATGTTCAAAATGCAATTATTTATTGTTAAAAACCACAGGAGGCAAGGCTAAACTAAGGGCGCCAATAAAACAAATACTATGGCATTAGAACTAACAGAAGGGAAGCTTGTACTGTGTAAAGTAAAAAAAATAGAAAAAACTAATATATTCTTGGATATAGAAGATATGGCGGAAGGATCTATGGTGTTATCTGAAGTAGCTGCAGGAAGGATACGCAACCTTAGAGAATACATTGTCCCAAATAAGAAAATAGTTTGCAAAATACTGAATATTAGTAATGGTCATATTGAACTTAGTCTTAGAAGAGTAACAGCAAAAGAAAGGCAGGAAGTTCTTGAGAGGCATAAAAAAGAACGAAATCTTTTAAGTATGCTGAAAACCATTGTTAAAAATCCAGAAGAGATCTTAAAAAAAATTAAGAATGATTATGATACACTGACTTTTTTGGATGAAGTTAAAGAAACTCCTGAAATTATGAATAAGTTTTTCAGTGATGATCAAATAAAAAGGATCAATAATATTCTAAAGGACAAAATAGAAAAGGAAAAAGAAGTGAAAAAAGTCTTCAAATTATCATCGATCTCCCCTACTGGAATAATAGAAATAAAAGAAATCCTATATATTCCTGAAGTAAAGATAAACTATCTAGGATCATCAAAGTTTTCTATATTAGTAAAAGCGAAAGACTTCAAAGAAGCTAATAAAAAGATGATATTAGTTCTAGATCAAATAAAGCAAAAAGCCAAGCAAAAACATGCTGTTTTTGAAGTAGGGGAAAAATGATGAAATTAAATTTCTTTAAAAAAGATTATTTCCTATACGCTCGTTCCCTGACTTATTCTCAAAGATACTTTTAATGCAAGATTAGTTTCGTCAACATTTGTTACTTCGATCAAAATTCCGCCAGCAACATTGAAAAATGTAGCATTATTTTCAATAATTTTTTTAACATTGCCGCCTGGGAGGGAGATAGTCGCTGAACTATTTGTTGCAGAGATAAGTACAATTGGAACCTTAACGCCCCTTACATAGACATTTTCTGCCGATTTTTTATCAGTTAGTTCTATAATAAATGATTCAGGCCCATTAATTAAATTCTTCAATTCTGCAACAATACTATCTATTTCAGCTTTAGTATAATAGTTAGATCCGTTTCCGCCTGATGAACCAGTTCCTCCGCCTGAAGTGGCGCCTGATGAAGCTGATCCTGCCCCGCCTCTTGCAATGCAAAAGTCTGTTCCTCTTGTATTAGTCACACTTACTTTTAATTGCTTGCAATATAAACCATCAAAACATTCTGCATCGCTGTCACAATCACCATAATTCAACCCGCACTTAGCAGAAACAGTGCATCCTTGAGGTAATCTTTCATAATTTTCACCTTCTATATTAATAATCACATTTCCTGTTACATCTTCAAAAGAACTAATTGCCAGCAATATAAGAACCAAAAGAACAACAAAAATCCCTATTAAAAAAGTTCGTCTATTCTTTCTTTTTTCCACTTCAAACCTCTTTTATTAATTAATATCTATTTTATAAAAGAAATAAGTATTTAAATATTACTCCAAGACTAGTTTTATGAAATTAAAAAAGTGCCTAAACTCGCATTATACTATGAAAAATATCTGCCCAAAATGCAATCAACCAACTCTTGATGCTCATTATAAATTCATTAAAATAAATTCAGCGCCAAAAACACATTAAATCTTCCTGTCACTATCAACAGCGCTCTGCTCTCTCCACAAAGTCTAACATAACCTATTGTATCTCTTCAAATTATTCCATAATAAACCTATGAATCACAATAAAAATCCTCGTTTTTATATCTTGTTGAAAGATTATAAGCCATAACAAAAGTATATAATAATTCCTATAAAGTAGTTACTATAGTAAACCTTATAAAGGGATAAATCATCAAATTTGAATGATAATTAATAAAGAAAACTTAATAGAATACATTCTGAACAGCGACAGCCATTTAGAAACTCTTCATAGAGAAACCAGAGAAAAATTAGCTTCTTGGAATAATCGCTATAGTCATCCAGCAATATCGATTGTAGATAATTTATTTTTATACCATCAAGATTCAAATAAAAGCCTTGGAGATTTAGCAAATGATATTGGTATATCTATATCAACATTAGCAAGAATCTTTGATTATTATAATCTCCAAAAAAGAACACAGGCTGAAGCTGCAAGAGAAAGGTGGAAGGATGAAGATTTTAGAAAGAGACAGGCTGAAGCTGCAAGAGAAAGGTTAGACAAAAGGTGGAAGGATGAAGATTTTAGAAAGAGACAGGCTGAAGCTGCAAGAGAAAGGTTAGACAAAAGGTGGAAGGATGAAGATTTTAGAAAGAGACAGGCTGAAGCTGTAAGAGAAGCAAGATTAACAAAAATACCTAAAATTCAAGGATATAGAGGTGATATTAAAATTCATGCCTCAACAACAGCAGAAGCAAATTTAGCAAGAATAATTAGATATTGCCGCAGAGAGGAATTAACTAATAAGTTATATGTTCTAAATATCCCTGCGGAGCTTAACGGCATATTTAAACAAAAAAGAGAAGTCAGATTATCCTTAGACTTCCTGACAAAAGACAAAAGAGGCAATCTAAGGGCATATCAAATCTTGCCCAGGCCCCAAGAAAAATCTTATATCAAAGCAGATTTATTGAAGGAACAATATAATATAAGGCTGTCTATAATAACAGAAGAGAAATATCAAAGATTAGAAAGATGGTTCAAAAATAAAATAAACAGCTCTAAAACTCTCGCTGGCTGGGAAATTCTTGAGGACAATTTAAAGACAAATCCTGAAAAATATTCTAAATAACCAAATACCTAAAACAACTTTCCCTGTTTCTCAGGCTCAAGAATCTCTCCATAAACTCCGTCAAACCCCGGCTTAACTTTTAATTTTCCTTTTCTGCTCAATAAAATCAACTCAATTAATTTTTCATTAATCTCTACCTTAATCATTTCTTCTCTTGAAATATCCAGTAAAATTTTCAATTCATTCTCAAATTTTTCAATAAGTTCTTCATACATTACACCGACTTTCTTGCTAGTCATAGAACTATCCAAAACAAAAGCAATAATCTCATGCAAGGGTAATAACTTATAAAAGTCCCTTGCATTTTTAGGTCTATATCCATCATTCTCTTTCGCCAAACTCTCAATCCTATATTCTACTCCAATAATCAAGGATTTTTTACAGACAGGACAAACTCCGTTCAGCCCTTTAGTTTCTTTAGGCGAACAGCTAAAATTGCAATTCCTATGCCCATCCCAATGATATTTCCCATATTCAGGAGGAGTTTCAATAGTTCCAATCAAACCCTCTCCTGTTCGAATAGCTTTTATAATGTTCCTATAGCTTAATTCTGAAATATCAAAAATAGTTGCCTCTCTCCCTATTCTCCACGGATGATGAGAGTGAGCATCACTAAAACTAACAATGTTAACATTTTCTCTCATTCTCCAAAGCATTGAAGGATCAGCACTCATACCAGACTCAATTGCATAAATTTGATCACTCATATCTTCAAAACATTCTTTCAAAGAATCAAAGCCAGAGTCACTTCCATACATTCCAAACCAAGGCGTCATACAATGCGCAGGAATAATTTCAATTTCATCATCAATTTGCTTCAAATCATTAATTAAATTCCTGCAGGACATCCCAAAAATAGGCCTTCCATCATAATCCAATCTGCCCTTGCTTGCCAAATACTTAGTAATTTCATTGGCAATTCCTGTATTTGGTGCAAAAATTAACAAATGCACAGCTCTTCTCTTTCCTCCCTGCGAAAACATCAAACTTACTTCAGTCTGCCATAAAAAAGGAAATCCTGTTTTGCTCCATAAAACTCCATTTCTATCTTCCTTCAATTCAGAATCAATCTCCTTCCTATGCAGTGGATGTTGAAAATCACCGACACCCAATAAATTAATGCCCTTAATCCTAGCTCCTCTTTCAAGATTAACAATGCTCAAATCCTTGCTTGTCGCTCTGGCATGTTTAGAATGTATCTGCAAATCAGCAATAACTCTCATATCTTTCACTAATTTTTTATACTTAATAACCTTTTTATAATAAAGAATAATAAAGTTATATGGAAAAAAAGAAATCTAATAGTCTGGAAGCAAAAATAAAAAACGCCGCGGAATTAATATTTGAGAAAGTAGTCCTCCCTTATGAAACAAATCTTGACAACAAATCAGAATACAAAAGAGGTTATTATAAGATTATCAGCTCTTTAGGTAACAGCTCAATAAAAATTCTATCATATATAGAGAAAGGCATAGAAACATTAAGAACAGACTTTGAAAAGATCTTTAAAAAAACTAAAATCAAAGAAAAAAAGAGATACTTTGACTATAACCAGCCGCTCTATCTTGATTTTAACGGCAATATTACAGCAAAAATAAACCGCAATATTTAAAATGCTCTCAAGATAAACAAATTCATGATAATTGAAAAAACCCTAGTGTTATTAAAACCAGACGCAATACAAAGAAGTCTAACAGGAAAAATAATTTCAAGATTTGAAGATTCTGGTTTAAAAATAATCGGAATGAAAATGCTCTGGGCAGATGAAAAACAAGCCCTAAAACACTATCCGCTTGATGAAGAATGGGCAAAAAACGTATTTGAAAAAACAAAAAAAGCATATGATAAAGAGAATAAAAAGATGGAATATAAAAATCATCTAGATTTAGGAAAAACAATTCAATCCTGGCTTGCAACATTTCTAAGAGAGGGGCCTATAATTGCGCTTGTAGTTGAAGGCCCGCATGCAATTGAATTAGTTAAAAAAATGGTTGGCTCAACAGAGCCAAGGCAGGCCTCTCCAGGCACCATCCGCGGAGACTTTGCTTCAATTGAATCCTATTTTCTAGCCGACAATAAAAAACGCGTTCTCCGCAATCTTATCCACGCATCAGAAACATTAGAAAACGCACAAAGAGAAATAAATGTCTGGTTTAATGAAGATGAAATCCATAGTTATAAAAAGGACTTGGATAAACACTTCTGATTCTATTTGTAATATTCTGGATTAGACTATCTATCCGCTCTCCCAGAATAAAGACTCTCTCTTCTTCCTGTTACTGATGGCTGAATTATTCCGTAGACATCGTAAAGGTTATCTATATTCTTTAAAACATCGTACATAGTTCTTGTTCTTATGTTTTGATGTTGTACCTTGCCTATTCTTGTTCCGCCGCCTCTTGAGTAAGTTTCTGTTTTTCCTGTATCAATTTTTAGGTTTCCTGTTCCAAACATTTTCCCAACTAGTCCAACATCAATAATAACTTGATTTATCTGTTCAAAATAAATAGACTTATAATCAGTTCCTATTAAACCTGATTTTACAATAACTCTCTTATTAGTTATAGCATATTCCACAACAAGGTTAGAGAAAAAATTAAGGAGAACTGCAAATAATCCAATAACCAAGATTCCAAGTCCTATAAAGAAGCCGCTTATTTGTTTTGGAGTTCCATTAGAGGTATAGTTTATTGTTTCTTTCGCAAAGAAGAAAGCAGAAATTCCTATAACTATTGCCAAGCCTAAAATTAGTCCTGTAAACACTACTTTTCTATTTATCTTTCCTTCCCATTTCTTATGTTCGCTTCTTTCTAAGATATGATCTATCTAATGGCTCATCTTATAAGCTAAACAATGATCTTTACTTTAAAAGCTTTTTCAGTTCCTTAAATCTCTCTCCAAGTTATCCTTTTAAACCCTAATTAGCTTCTAATCCCTGCCCCTATAGTTCAATGGATAAAATGCAACCTTGCGGAGGTTGAGCTCGAGGTTCAATTCCTCGTGGGGGCGTTTATCCTTAGGATTAAGTAATCGTGGGGGCGTAGGATTTTTTGTCTGAATTTCGGTTTATAAATAGCAAAAAGTTTAAATATAACTACTTATATAATAGACTATGGATACAACAATTCAAATAAGTAATGAATTATTAGAAAGACTTAGAAGTATGAAGATGAGTAATAAAGAAAGTTATGAAAATATAATCTGGGATCTAGTCGAAGATAGATTGGAATTTTCAGAGACTACAAAGAAAAATATGGAGAAATCTCAAAAAGAAATAAAAGAAAGAAAAACTATTTCTCTTGAAAATCTGAAAAGAAAAGTAGGTATTTAATGTATTCAATTGAATTTACGCAAACTGCAGAAAAACTGTTCGATAAATTACCAAAAGACATACAAATAAGAATAATTAGAGTTCTTGAAAGAATAAAAATCAGGCCTTTTCATTTTATTAAAAGAAAAGAAGGAAGCCCTTATTTTATAATGCGAACAGGAGATTACCGTGCAATCCTTGATGTAAAAACTGAAAATTCAATTATTTATGTGATTGAAGTTAGACATCGTAAGAATATTTATGATAGGTGATTGTAAAATAATTATCACAAACCCCTATTTCTTTACATCATGAGGGAAAAGTTGGGAAGTTAATCCTTAGGGTTAAATCTCCTACATAAACCGAATAAATAATAGGGTTATAGTTCACTGCTTTGAATGGAGCGTATTACTAATTGGTTGAGTGCTTTGAAAATAAGTTGAACTATTATTCATATGAGCATCCATCAATAAATAATAGTTTATATTCAGGATATAAGGAAGTTTATATTGTGAATAGAAACATTTAAAAATGTAAACGATATACTTCTAAGTATGATACAAAAAGAAATTTTAAAGGATTTAATAGTTTCGCAAAGAGATTTTTTAGACAAATCAGAACAAGGAACTTTACGAGAGAAAGAAAAAGAAGTAAAAATTGAAGATTCTTTTGCATTGATTATTACAGGAATAAGAAGGTGTGGAAAAAGCACATTTCTCAATCAACTGTTAAAAAGGCAGAAAAAAGGATATTACCTTAATCTAGAAGATCCCAGAGTAGATGGATTTGAACTATCTGATTTTAATAAAATTGAAGTTATTATGCAAGAACTTTATGGCGAGGGAGGAGTTTATTTTTTTGATGAAATACAAGTCGTTTTAGGTTGGGAGAAATTTATAAGGTATTTAGTCGACAAAAAGGAGAAGATTGTCTTAACAGGTTCTAATGCCTCTATTCTAAGTAGAGAACTTGGAACAAAACTTACAGGAAGACATCTTTCAGTAGAACTATATCCCTTTTCATTTAAGGAATTTCTCAGTCTAAAGAAAGAGAAGCCATCGGTTGATTCTTTTGAGGAATACCTAAATAAAGGAGGATTTCCAGAATATTTAAAGAAAGAAAATCCAGCAGTTCTGCATGAATTGTTGTCCGATGTTGTAATGAAAGATATTGCTGCAAGATTCGGCATTAAAAATACAGCCATTCTTAATAAAATTGTAATTTATTTAATAAGCAATGTTGGAAAAGAATTTTCCTATAACTCCATAAAGAAAATGTTTGAAATTAAGTCCGTCAAGAGTGTGATTGACTATATTTCATTCTTTGAGAATGCTTATCTTGTCTTTACTTTACCGAGATTTAGTTACTCATATAAACAACAGCAAGTAAATCCTAAGAAAGTTTATTCCATAGATAATGGGTTCTCTTCCAATAACTCTGCTTCATTTTCAAAAGATTATGGAAAAATGCTTGAAAACTTAGTATTCTTGGCCTTAAGGAGGCGTTATAAGAATATATTTTATTTTCAAGAAAGGAACGAATGTGGCTTCATTATAAAGGAGAAGGATAAGATCATTGATGCTTTACAAGTATGTTTTGATTTAGATGAAGAAAACAAAACTAGAAAAATAAATGGATTAATTGAAGCATTAGAAAAATTCAATATAAAAAAAGGAATAATTTTGACATATAAACAAGAAGATGAATTTAAAATAAAAGACAAAAAAGTAAAAGTCTTGCCTGTTTGGAAATGGTTGGCGGAATAAAAATGTTGCCAGATAGAGAATTATTCTGGAATTCTGGACACTTAGATAAAGGATATACTGGAATTCTTACAGTTAATAATGAACAAGTTAAGTATCAAAATATTGGCCTTGGAAAACATTTAAGATAACTTTTTAATGATAAAACTACTATATTAGAAATGAAAAAGATTTAAATGTAACAAACTCTAATAAATAAAATGGGACATCATCCGCCGCCAACAGTTGGAGCAGAACAAATACAGGGTGTAGGTTCTGGGATAGCACCAGCAACTTGGTTTATGGTCATAATCGGAGTTGTTATTGTTTGGGCTATAATTTATTATATCATTAAAAAAGGAGGTAATAAAAAATGAAATGGTCAAAAATTTTACATGGAATTTCTGCTGTTGCTGGAATTTTTGGTTTGCTAGCTTTAATTAGCTTTTGGTTTGGTTTGGCTACAGGCACTACATTTTTTGGCAATACGCCGGATCACGCTTTTGATGATGCAGTAGGATTGCTTCTAGTTTCAATAGCTTTTGGAATAGGCACTTTAATACATCTTAAAGAGGAGAAAAATGGTTAAGAAAGTGCAGATTTTGAAAACACCCGGATGCACATCATGCGCAAAAGCGACTGTGATGATTAAGAAAATTAAAGAGGAAGAGAAATTGAATTTTGAGATTGAGGAGTTAGATATTACAGAGCATCCTGATTTATTGCAGAAATATCAGATTATGGTTTCTCCTGGAATTGTTATTGATGGCAAACTGGAGTTTACTGGTGTGCCAAGTGAGAAGAAGTTGAAGGGGAAGTTGGTAGGTTAAAAAAATTGGAATTATAGAAAAATTAATTTTTATGCATCATGAAGGCGTTACTGCTAACTTGCCTGCTAATGAAACAGCTTCAGCAGAGCTTAGACCTGCCGGACAGTATGGAATTGTTTTGATTGTGCTTTTAGTAATTGGATTTATTTTTTGGAAGATTAAAAATAAATAGAAAGGTATTTTAATGATGGTTACAATATATTTTTATGGAAAATAAAAAATTAGGAGTGTTATTGGTTATTATAAGTTTAGTTGTAGGGGGCATGTTTATTTATTACAGTTCTAATCTTGTTCAAGAAGGAAGAGAATCTGGATGTTATACTAATGATGATTGTGTTAAGATTGAGAGTTCATTGAGATTTAGCCACATTGCTGTTGGAGTTTTTTCTTTTATTTTCGCTCTTGGATTTTACCTTTTGTTCTTTAATAAAACAGACAAAGTAATTTTAGATAAGTTAGAGAATGATAAGAATCAAAAGATTGATGATATGAAGTTTGATATTTTGTTAAAAGCGTTAGATGAATATGAAAAGAAAGTTGTGAAAATTGTCAGAGAGCAGGATGGAATTACGCAGAATACTTTAAGAATAAGAACGGATATGTCTAAGGCTAAGTTGAGTTATGTTTTGCAAGAGTTAGAAAGAAGAGGGATTGTAAAAAGAGTTGCAAAGGGAAAGACGTTGGCTGTACATTTGAAGATTTAAAAAAAATTTAAATCATAGATTTTTTATCTTAAAAATAGCTCTGGATATTCCATAAATATCTGATAATATAAGTACTAATTATCTTATTATTGTGAGAAGGTAAAATACCTATGTGACTTACATACTTATTAAAAAAACGGAAATTAATTTGGAAACTAGCATAATTAAGCTCTATGAACGGTAAAAAGCCCAAATTTGCATGATTTGGTCTGTTTTTGATAGATTGTTCACACCATAAATTATATAAAAGGTTTGCTTCTTTAATAGGCCATGGAAAATCAAAAAGGATTTAAGGGGGTTCATGGGAAGAATGGTTTTAATTCCGAGGGGAATAAAGAAATTGATCAAGAAAACTTAAGCGATGACGCAATAAATTCTATTGAAGATAATACAGAAAGTTCTATTGAAGAAGAGAGGGATAGAGAGCTTGAAAATAAAAATACGGATCATCTGGGTGCTCTATGAATATTAAGAACTACTCTAAGAAAAAAGAAGGATTACTAGAGTACAATTATGATATTGCAAAGAAAGATAAGAAATTTTTATTCTTGCTTTTTGCTGGGCTTTTTATAATTTATTCTTTCTTGTTTGGCTTATGGAAGATTCCAGTTTTGAACTTCGGAATCAATAGGCTTTCAGAAGTTAGAATATTGGATTATTTTTTTCTTTTTGGGTCTTCTGCTTTAATGTCTATTTTTGTTGTCTTATGGAGATATGAAAGAAAGAGCCAAGTTCGATCACTTGCCACGGTGGGAGCTGCAGGCGGGGGAGCAGCTGCTCTTTTAGCGGGAATTTGTCCAGTATGTCAGAGCATAGGATTAGTTGCATTTGGGACAACTTTCCTAAACATACCGACGGCTTTTTTAAGCCCATATCTTGGGATTCTCAAAACTATTTCTATAGGTTTATTAATATTGGCTGTCTATCTTAAAGCAGAGAGTATTTATACAAAAACATGTACGGCTTGTTTAATTTCTCCTAAAAAGGAAAAAGATGATAAAAAAGATCCTTTACTTTTTAGAAATAATTATGTTCTTGGAGGGGTTATTATCATAGCTATATTCCTTTTCTTTAATCAATTAATGATTCCAAATGCATTTGCATCAGTATCTACGGGTGGTGGAACTATTAATCTTGGTGCTTTTGAATATGGTTCAAAGGTTACTTTGAAGCCAATGCCCTTATCCACAGGAGAGCAGCCAAAAATCGCAGGATATAAATCAATAGTTAAACCTCTTCCAACAATAAGTGAATTGTCTGTTGTTGCTTCAACAGGCGACGCTGTGCAAGATTTATTAAATAATGTAGTTCCGACAGGAACTCCTTGGTATGGACAAGAAGCACAAGTATCATTTGATGATCCTATTACCTCACAAAAAAACTGGGCAACTTATCGTTCATTGCAACTAACATCAACTGAACAAGAAAGATGGAATAGAATAGCGAATTCTTTTACATGTGATTATTGTTGTGGAAGTCCTCAAAATCCAACAATTATAACAAGATGTGGTTGCGCTCATGCAGCTGCAGCTCAAGGAATGGCTAAATGGTTGATTAAATATTATGGAGACAGCTATTCAGATGAAGAAATTTATGGAGAAATGGCAAGATGGTATGCCTTATGGTATCCTAAAGGGACCATAGAAAGAATAATTTTAGAGGCTCAATAAAAATGAAAAAAATTATTATAATAATAAGTATTTTTGCTTTAATTGGAATTATTGGATTTTACTCATTAAGGAATTCAGAACCTACAGGAGATGTTGTTAGTATAAATGGAGATCAATCTAATCAGCAAAAACAGGGTGAGCAGTATATGGTTAAAATTACATCCAATGGTTTTAACCCT
>CAYXLD010000004.1:0-37857 GCA_964465795.1 Candidatus Woesearchaeota archaeon | reverse complement strand
AAAAGAACTTTAGATTAAATCCTGGTGTCTGGCGAAATAATTTCCGGACATTACAGGCTTTTGGGTTAAGGAATAAAAGATGCGAGAGTTGCATAAAAAGCCATATATTCAAGAATAATTATAACAAAGAATAGAAATATTTAAATAGCGGCGTATATACTGTTGTGTATATACAATAAAGATGACAGATATATTTGATACTACAATATTATGTAAAAAATGCAATAATAAGATGGAGCAGGAGGTTATAGAGAAAGATGGTGCTGATTTAAGGGCTGTGAAATGCCAAAATTGTGAAGATATGATAATCCATCCAGCTGATTTAAATTCTTTTGAACATTATAAGAACTTAAAAGGAAAGATTTACAATGTTAAGCTGCGGATGGTTGGAAACAGTCATGCAATTAGCATACCAAAGGAAATAGTTAACTTTATGAATGAAATGCATAGAAGAGCTAGAAGAGAAATGGACGACATGGTTAAATTATGTTTTGAGGATTTTAAAAAACTAAGTGTTTTCTTTGGCGAAGAATTTAAGAACAAGGGAACTGATAGAAATAGTGATAAGTTTATGGGGGAAATATGAAAAAAAATGAAGATATAAAATTGAAAGTGGTGGAAGCATTGCAAGACGACGTATATAAAGGAGTCGCTAGGATTGATCCTAATCTAATGAGGGCTTTAGGACTGAATCGAGGGGATTTAATTTCAGTAACTGGTACAAGGGAAACTATTGCGATAGTTGATCGAGCATATCCGGCTGATGTTGGGGAAAGAATTATAAGAATTGACGGGCTGATAAGAAAGAATGCTAGGACAAGCGTAGGGGATCAAGTAAAAGTTAAAAAAGTATTAGCTCAACCAGCGAAAAAAGTATCTATTGCCCCAACACAGAAGGGAGTTATGGTTCATGCTGATCCAGAAATATTCAAAAATAGTTTACTTGGAAGAGCAGTTATGAAAGGAGATGTTATTGCACTTGGAGGAGTTCAAAGAAGAAGAGATTTAATTAATGAAGGGTTTTCAGACATTTTTGGAGATTTTAATGATTTTTTTGGAGGCAATTTTGGTTTCACTGGTTTTCAGCAAATGAAGTTTTTAATTGCATCAACTACACCTGGAAATCAACCTTGTGTAATTAACGAATATACTGAAGTAATATTAAATCCCAAGGCAGTAGAAGTAGCGGAAGATGTATTGCCAGATGTTACTTATGAAGACATTGGGGGATTAACTGAAGAAGTTAAAAAGATTAGAGAGATGGTTGAACTACCTTTAAAACATCCTGAGATTTTTGACAAACTTGGAATTGAACCCCCTAGAGGAGTAATATTACATGGGCCGCCCGGGACAGGAAAGACTCTTCTTGCTAAAGCTGTTGCAAATGAAACAGAAGCACATTTCGTTCTATTAAATGGCCCAGAATGCATGAGTAAATTTTATGGGGAAAGTGAAAAGAGGATCAGAGACATATTTGAAGATGCTGAAAAAAATGCTCCAAGTATAGTCTTTATAGACGAAATAGATGCTATTGCTCCCAAGAGGGAAGAAGTTCAGGGCGAAGTTGAGCGAAGAGTTGTTTCTCAGTTATTGACGATGATGGACGGATTAAAATCTAGAGGCAGAGTTGTAGTAATTGGAGCAACTAATAGATTGAATTCAATTGACCCTGCTTTGAGAAGACCTGGGAGATTCGACAGGGAAGTTTCAATTTCAGTTCCAGATAAGAACGGAAGATTGAATATTTTAAAAATTCATACAAGAACAATGCCTTTGGATAAGGATGTTGATTTAAATTCTTTATCAGGAAAGACACATGGATTTGTTGGTGCTGATTTGAGTGCGTTAACAAAGGAGGCGGCAATGAATGTTTTAAGAAAAGTTCTTCCAGAATTAAAATTAGACGATGATGAACCAATACCTCAGGAAGTATTAGATAAGATTGTAATAAAATCAGAAGACTTTGAAGATTCATTGAAAGTTGTTAGACCTAGTGCTATGCGGGAAGTTTTGGTTGAGACTCCCAATGTATCATGGAGTAATATCGGAGGATTAGAACAAGTAAAACAATCCCTTAAAGAGGCTGTAGAATGGCCAATTAAATATCCTCAATCTTTTAAAAATCTTGGTATTAGAGCGCCTAAAGGAATACTCTTGTATGGGCCGCCCGGGACAGGAAAGACTCTTCTTGCTAAAGCTGTTGCAAAGGAAACAGAGGCGAATTTTATTCAAGTTAAAGGACCATCGCTTTTAAGTATGTGGGTAGGTGAAAGCGAAAAGGGCATAAGGAAAGTTTTTGAAAGAGCAAGACAAGTTGCTCCATGCATTGTCTTTTTTGACGAGATTGATGCTATAGCTGGAAGGAGAGGCTTTGACAATGGCAATAAAGTAACAGAAAGAGTATTAAATCAATTACTTGCAGAAATGGACGGGCTGGAAGAAATTAAAGATATAACTATTATTGCGGCTACGAATAGACCTGATATGCTCGATGCAGCATTATTAAGATCAGGACGATTCGATAGAATTATCTTAGTGGACGTTCCTGACGAGATTAGTAGGAGAAGGATAATTGAAGTTCATACTAGAAATGTTCCTTTGGCCGATAATGTCAATTTGAATGATATAGCTAAATTAATTGAAGGCTTTGTAGGTGCTGATATTGAGGGATTGGTTAGAGAGGCTGCAATTAATGCATTGAGGAGAGATATTAAATCTAAAAAAGTAACAAAGGAAGACTTTGAAGAGGCCCTATTAAAAATTAAACCTTCTGTTTCACAAGATACTGCGAAGAGATATAAAAAACTTGAAGAATATTATTTAAAGAGTGTTAAAGCAGGGCTGGAGATGGGACCACTTTATACTGGGTGAGAGATTTTAGTCTAGACGACCTTTCTCTATTTTTTCATTATATAAAAGTTTTTAAAGTTCTTTATTAAATAATTTTATTATGGCTTTCAGATACACTCCTTTTGAATCTTATCTTGCTAGTGCGACCAAGGCTGCGCGAAAAAGCCTTCGTATAAGACAGCGTGATCTCGCCGATATTCTTGGATGCACAATTGTCACAATTTGGAACTATGAAAGCGGAAGGAGCATGCCTAGTGGAGCTTATATAGATCTTCTCCATCGTTTGTGTCGAGAGAAAGGGATTACTCCTCCAGACTTCTTTATAACTAATTACGAAGCTATCCAGAGAACAGAGAAGATTTAGAATTCTAGTTTTATCGCAATGGAATATAATATTTTTAAATAATATATAATGTTTAAATCTTTTTACAAAGTAGTAATAATTTTTTCTTTTGTTGTTAGAATGAAAGTATGTTCTGCTTGCGCTACCTTAGAATTTGATTTTTCAATCAATTGCGGATAACTATGAAGGAAACCTGCTTGTTCGATCTGCCTAAGCGCCAAAATTCCTCTAGTGCTATATTTTTTATGTATCCATCGTGAACAGAAAGGAAGGGATTTATATTCTTCTGCTATGAATTTCAGCACCTCTCTTGCAAAATTGTCTCTTACTTGGCCCATTTTCTCTAAATGAAAAATACCTGATGGCTTGCCATCTCTGACTGAGCCTGATGCTGAGAGCAGAGTTGTGAACGGCTCTATTGCATAGACTCCTGGTTTTATAGTTGAATCTTGAGAGTTGTCATAATTTGGAATTGTTATGCCTGCATGTAAATTATATTTATTTATTGAATGTCCAGAAAGATTATGGATTGGTTGTACACTAAACGACTTGCAAGTCTTGTTAATTTCTGTGCCTATCTCTCTGATTTTTGTTTTGAGATTTAGACTAGATAATGCATTATCGCGCGCTATTTCAGCAGCTCTTATCATATTTTTATTTTCTTCTAAACTTTCTAAATCTAATGACAAAGCAGTATCTGCTATATATCCATCAATATGGACGCCAATATCAACTTTAAGCAATCCATGGGACATTTCTTCATCGTTATATGACGGTGTTGCATGAGCCGAGATTTCATTAATTGATAAGTTGACAGGAAAAGCAGGTTTGCCTCCTAAAGAAATAATCTTATCTTCGATTTCATTAACAATTTTCAGCAATGGCATACCGGGTTTTATTATTGATTTAGCATGTTCTATTACTTGCTTTGCGATTTTTCCCGCATTAATTAATTTATTTATTTCTTCTTTTTCCATTTTTGTTTTTTGTATATATTGTTTATAAACTTATATATTATTAGGATTATGCTTATTAAGATTAGAGAAAATATTAATTTATAGTTTAAGCTTATTTCCTGGCTTTCAAAGATACTAGACCTATTTTCGTTATAATTAGATGATTTTATCTGGTTTAGATTGTTTTGTTCAAGTTCATTCTTTGAAGAAGATTCTTGATCCATGTTATTATTTTCTAAATCTTGTGGAGTCTGCATATGAGATTCGTTTTTGTTTTTTATAGATGAATTCGATGACGAATAAATAGGCCCCTTTGAATTAGACTGGATATTGTTGGGCTCGGAAATAGAATTAGATATTTTAAAATTTGTTTCTGAAAAATTCCGTCTATTTTTAGTATCATTTGCGTATATTTTTATATTATAACTTCCAATTGGCAGAGAAAGATAAAAATATGATTCGATCGTTATATTTTTCTCCCCATTAAGCGAATACCAAATTGTATCTAGTGAAGGATCTATAATTGTAAAATTTACTAATAACTCGTGAGAATTATCATAATCTCTTTCTTGAGGAGAATGAATTATTATTATCGGAGGGGTATTATCTACCAGGATAAAAATTCCTGTTTTCTCTTCCGGGCTATAATATTCTTGTGCTGAAATTAATGAAATAATGAAAAAAATAATTACAGCCTTCTTTTTCATATAGGAGATGTTAATTATTTAAATTTGATTTTTTTCTATAAACGAAGTAAAGCACGATAATAGTAATAATCAATATTGGCACCACAACTATGACAACCATATTGGCTATTGATAATTTATTATTTGAATCTGTTGTTGAGGCCTCTGATTTTTCTACAACTATCACAGGGAACTCTGAGTCGTAGCCTACATTAATCTGAACAATGCCTTGTTCTTGAGGGTTTAATGCCCTAACAGAAAATCTTACGTTGTATGTTTTTCCTATTTCAGTATCTTTCGGGATAGATATTTTTATTATAATTTTATTATCTTTTGAGCCAGGAGGGATATTAAATTCAGTTGGGCCTATAATTTGGGCTATTCCTCCAGAGCCAATTATTGAGACAGCAGCCTTTGCATTTTCCTGCTCTGATACGCTGTTTTCAAGATTGAATTCAACATATTTTGTTTCCCCTGCATACATTTTAAGCGGGTTGTCTTTCCAATAGGGGGAATTTAGTCCAAATGCCATGACTAGATTTATATTGATCAGAATTGTTATTAGTACCAAAGAAATCTTCAAATGCCTATGATCCATGCTCTGCCCCCTATTGCTGAATAGAATTGTGTCCCAATTGCTGCTGGAACAGAGGGTATACAATATGTAATGCCCTCTGTGTTGCTTCCTGATATTCCTCTTGGAAGATTTGCGGAAATCATTATCGCTATTGAATCTGCTAGTGAATTGCCTGTTGTACAAACTGTTGCTGTTCCTGCTGAACCAGATGCTCTAAAGTTAGACGCTGGGATTATTTCAAGAGGGCTTGTTTCTCCTTGAAGATTAAACGATGTAATTCTTATATCTCCATCAGCTGGAGTCTCGAAGTTTCCGTTGTTGGTTATTATTGTTGAAGTGGAAGAAACTACATTAATTTCTTCTGGTTCAACCGAAGGGAAACTTATAGTTGTAGGGGTGATTGATATATCTTTAAGTAGATTCACTGTAAATGTTGAAGTACTTGAGGCAGTTTGAGCTAATTGATCTTGAACAGAGACACCAACATTCCATGTCCCTGCACCATCATAATATTGCATTATTACTGTACATTGATATATTTTATCCTTTCCAATTGTTGTTTGCAAAATACAAGAAGCTGTTCTTGTCAGCTCTCCTGCTTTGTTAAAATTAGCCGATGCTGCTGCATCGTTTAAATCTGCTGCACCGTTTTTATCACCGGCTCTAAACGTGAATATAACTGACGTTGTTGAAGGAGACGGATTGAGATTTACTGCAGGGATTGCTGAGATTGATTCTATTGTTGGAACTGAATTTCTTACTTGAACACGAACATCTGCGGGCTGTGATGGCGCTAATTGGACTTTCTCTTTAAACCAGTCAAAAATGCCGGCTGAAGCAAATGGCATTATTAAAGCTAGTAATATAATCAAAACTGCTTCTTTTTTCATGGATTATACAATCATTGGTATTTTAAAAATGTTTCTTTAAATTATTTTGTTTTTACTCTTCTTTCTTTTGGGAGATAATTAAGAATTTTAAGCCCATCTGATTTTCCGTAGCAAACTAACTCGTCTTTATATTTTAGTATTACAGGGCCTGTTTGGATATTATTATTTACAATAATATTATTGCCCTTCAACCATTCATTAATCTGGATATCATTAATTTCTACAATATTTTTTGTTATCTGATCTTTCAGTAAATGGATTGCATCTATTGTTAATCTTAACTCATTGCTTCTATTAATAAAATAAGCGCCTATTGTTTCTATCAATGTTGTCTTTGTAAGTTGCATAATTTCTTCTTTTGATAAATTTCCTGAAAATGCCCTTATTTTTTCTTTTCCTGATTCTATCAGCAGATAAGGGATTTTTTCTATTCCGAATTGTGCGTTTAGTTGTTTTGCAATTCTTTTTTTCTCTGAAGATTTAATGAAGTGCGGGATCATGCAGTTACTGTCTCCAATTTACCTGTATTAATATGTCCTTTATATAAAATATGCGGAACATAATTGAATAGTAATGGTCTTTTTCCTTTTTTATATGCAGACTTATAATAATCTATTGTTTTTTTATTTAGTTTATTATATTCTTTAATTTTTGACATATTAAATCGTTCACAGTCTTTTTCTGTTATTTGTCCAGAATTTTCAAATAGATATACTATTATGTTCTTAGATTGCAGCTCTTTAGGATTTATTTTAAACCATCTTCTTACTGGAGGCTTGAAGCCTATTTCTTCTAAAGTTTCTTTTATTGTTATTGGATTAACAGCTGTCAAATGAAGAACGTCGTTCCAAAGACAATTCAATAAGGGTATTTTTTCTTTTAAGAGATGCTTTCTATTATCATATTTTCTTATTTCTTTCTTGTATATTTTTTGGCATATTGTTTCTAATTGGTTTAGGGGATATAGAACATTTTCTTGTATATTTTCTGGAACTAAGTGGTATAAATAATTCATATTACTTCCTCCAACAAAGTTAATTTAGCTAGAAAGAAACCTTCAGAGTCATTGTCATGAGGATAGATTCTGCATGCTTTATTTGTTTCTTTATGAAAAGATTCCTCTTCCCATTCTTGAATTCCTGGACGACATTTTAAAGGCAAGGAAATAGATTCTATTCTTACTGGGAAATTTTTTAATGCGAATGATATAATTGCCTCGTTTTCTTCAGGAGATAATGTGCATGTTGAATAGACTAAAGTGCCTCCAATCTTTAGACATTTTAATGCAGTAGCTATAAATTTCTTTTGCTGTCTCGACAATTTTTTAATTACTTTTATATTCCATGTTATGAATGTTTTTGGACTTGATCGCATTGTACCTTCTCCTGAGCAAGGAACATCTAGAAGAATTTTATCAAATCTAAATTGTGTTTTTGATAACTTTAAACAAAAATCTACTGCGTCTTTTCTGGATACAATAGTGTTTGTTACGGCACATCTCTCTAGATTTGCGGACAGAGGCTTTATTCTATCTAGTTTTAACTCATTGGCTATTATTGTACCTTGATTTAACATATGAGAAGCTATTTGAGTTGTTTTTGAGCCAGGCGATGCGAATAAATCAAGGACAAATTCATCTGGCTTAGGGTCTAGAGCTAGAACAGGAAGCATTGAGGATATTTCTTGTATATAATAATATCCCAAGATATGTTCTAACGCATTCCCTAATTCTCCAGGCATGAGTTGAGATTCGATTAGCATTATTTCAGGAGAGTCTGAAAATGGTTGAGCGACAGACCATTTTTTATTTAGCCTTTCTAGAAGTTTTTCTGGAGAGATTTTTAAAGTATTGCATCTAATAAAATTTCTTGGGGGCGTATGGATGATAGACTCAAATTTTTGGAAGTCTTCTGAATCAGGGAGGAGTTTTTGAAGCCTTTCTTTGAAGAGCTGTTTTAATTCGTACATTGATTAATTAGATATTAAGGGGTTTTAAGGCTAGTGGTGCTTAAAATTCCATTTCAATTCTTAATTCTGTCAATGTATTAAGGTATCTAGCAATAATCCTTAAATGGTGGAAGATTTCTTTTTCTTCGTCTTTTTTTATTTTTTTAAACACGTTATTTACATTGAAATAGCGCTCTTTGTCAAGCTCTGATGCCTCATTTATTTTATTTTTATCGAATTTATAAAATATTTGATAGAAGAGCGATAATTGTTTTTTTATTGATTCTGCAATAGCTTCGATATTTTTATAATCTATTTTTGAAAAATCATAAATAAGATGATGAGATATGTTTTTAAATTCGTCCCCTAGCAATTCTAAAAAGAATAGAGTAGAAAAAAGAAGAGAAGTTTTTTTTGAATCTTTATTCCCAGTTTTGTTCAAAATCCTTATACAATAATCATGGAATTTGTCAAGGTTTGTATCTACCTCATGAATATGGTTTAGTATTTTTGGATTATTTGCCTTTAGTACATCACAGATTTCTTCGCTCATTTGCTCCAATAGCAGGAATATTCTCCTTTAAGCGTTATCAAATTCTTTTGATGTAGACTGGCTCATCTCTTTTATTATGGCAAAGTCTTTTCCGTAGTTTATTATCTCCCAGCCGATGAAACGATTTATTAATTCATGGAGGAATTCTAACGGCGTCTTTTTTACACTTTCTTTCCCATATTTTAAGTCAAGTTTATGCTGGATAAAGTATTTATATGGGCCGTCTAACTTTGATGACTGGTCAAATTTTACTAGGACCTCATCGTAGCCTTCTCTATATGCCGCCATAAAATATTTCTAGATTGTTGGAAGGCCCATATCATTTATGTCGATTTGAACTTTATTTGATTCTTGTTTTTTTTCTGTTGATAAGAATAAGCCGTTATCTCTTTCTATTATCTCTATTTCATCCCCTGATTTAAGATTGAAATTTTTAGCCCATTTGCTTGGGAGAGTTATAGTAAGAGTATTATGCCCTTGTTTTATTATTTTCCTTCTCATCTTAACTAGCAATATAGGCGAATATATAAAGTTTTTTAGAATATAGCATATATTTTCAATAGTGTAAAATATATTCATTATTGATAAGGAATAAATTAGAGTTTTTGTTAAGCAGCTTATGGTTCATGTTAAAGCAAGGAAATTTTGGCCCCTTATTTACAACGAAAAAAATAGCCACAATTGTTTATGAGGCGCGAAGCGCCGAATGCGCTCGGCATCGGCGCTTTGGAGGAAAAATATTGAAGATAAAAGAGCGGTTAATGGTTCAGTTTGAACGAGGTTTTAGCACAATAAGTTTATTAAGATAAAAATTAAGTCAGTTATTTAAAGAGGCGACAATGGATAATATATTTGAAATTACCGATAAAACTGGAAGAAGAATAAGGTTGACAAAAACACAATTCAAGCACGTTATTTGCCATAAAGGAATGGAAAACGAGATAGAGAAATTAAAGATACATTGATGGATCCATTGAAGATTGTCCCTCACGAAACAGGCGAACTATATAATTATTATCGTTATTACAAAGATAGAAAAAAGAAAGCAAAATTCTTGCAAGTCTTAAATATTTAAACAATCATGGTTTTGTAATAACGGCATATTTTGTAAGAAAAATAGCATGAATCACAAAATGGAAATGAGATATGATGAAGAAGCCGATTATCTTGAGATTTTTGTAGGCGAGCCTCGTGAGGATTACGGAGAACACATATCTAAGGACATTGTTTTATTCAAATATGAAGAAAATGACTAATTATATGGTATTGGTATCTTTAATTTCAAGAAAAGAGCCGCAAACTTAAATGACGTGCTTAGTAAACTTCCAGTTTCTATAAAGATCGAACCTGCTTAATTTTTCTGTTATTAGCTGAAACTTCGCTTAGTCTGAACGATTAGACGAATGGTTTTTTATAGTGAAGAATAATTTGCAATGTATGGCTGAAATAAATAAGGATTTGTTAAAGAGGGAAATTGATAGGCGGGCAGAGTTATATTAAATCAGGTTGAGAAAGTTGATTTATATGGAAATTTGGCTGCGGGAATTAGATTTAATGAATTGCAGATTGAGAGAAAAAGGTCTTTGGCAGATTTGTATAAAGAATGCACTAAACTAGAATATTTAGTTGGACTATGCAGATTTAGCTCTTTTGAAGAAGCTAAGAAATATACCGAATTGGGGGACAAGATTAGCAGTATTAGCGATATATTATTAAGGCATATTTCTCAATTAGAATAATTTTGATTGTTTTGAGTTTTTAGTGAGATCTTCAAAGTTTTTGTTTACTAAAGATAGAACTTGATTAGCTATTGGAACAATTTGTTTTTCTATATAATGGTTGTAATCTATTTTATGCCTTAATTTTTGAATCGGCTCGGGGCCTTCTGTTGTTTGATAATATTCTATTATGTTAGATTCTAATTTATCTAATTGCCTGGCGGCTTTTACATGGGGAGGGGTTGTTTTTGTGTATTCCTCTAATGATTTCCTAATTGATTTTCTATAAATTAATTTTGAATCTAATCTGCCTTCTCTTATTTTTTTTATATATGATTTTATGAACAGTTCTAATGGCTCTTTTCTGAATAATTTTAAGAGAAGTTCTTTTTGGAATTCTTGTGCAGCTTCTGTCCAGTCGCCTCTAATTGCCTCTAATCCTGTAATCTCTACCTCTTCTTTGCCATTTTTTTCTATTAAGCCTGCGTAACGTTTTTTTGCTGCTTCTTCTTTTCCCCTTAATTTTGGAAGCATTAAAGCAAGGTAGAGTTTTTCAAATTCTAATTCTAGGTAAGATGTTCTATTATAATTCTTTTTTATATAGTCTTTGTAGAAATTGTTGATGTTGCTTTGTATTTCTTCCCCTAATTGCACTGCTTTTTCTTTTTCTAAAGAAGATTCTACAAAAGTTGAGTCTGTATCCATATAGATTACCTTATAACCTAGTTTTTCAATTTCTTGTTTTGTTAGTTTTAGTATGAATTGACCGAAATGAGTTATTGCATTAGCTATTTTTAAATTAAAGAAACGACAATTTGGACTTGCTAAAACTCCGAAAAAAGAGTTCATTATTATCTTGATTGCATAGCTTGAAAGTTCGCGCTTTTCTTTTTTAGCCTTTTCTCTGGCTTCGTGGAGAACAGCTATAATTTCAGGCAAAATGCCTGAAGTGTTTTTAAAATAGGCTTTGTTGGGAGATTCTATTGAATTTTTTTCCTTATTTTCCAAAAAAGATGCAGGATCTATGTTGAATGTTTTTATTATTGAAGGATATAGAGATTTAAAATCTAGAATCAGCACATTGTTATAGAGCCCTGGGTTTAGGGATTGCACAAAGCCGCCTGTGATTCTTTCTTCTTTGTTTCCAAAATGTGTTGTTGGGCAGACTAGATTGCGAGACCTTGCTTTTCTTATATATAAAGAATCGAATGCAGCTATAGAACCAGTTATTCTGTCTAGAGATAAGCCTGTAAGCAGAGATCTTTCAATTGCAAGATCGATCATTTTTGTTTTTTCCAAAATTTCATAGACTAATTCACAATCTTTTAAGTTGTAATCAGCTAGTTTTTGATGGTTCTCTACAGTGTTTTTTTTATAGAGGCTTTCTATTTCTTCATGCCTGAATTTTCCTTTAATTAATTTTCCTGAATTTAGAATCGCTTGTGAAACATCTTCTAAAGTATATGATTCAAATTCAGCGTTCTTTATTGTTGGAGCTTCCTGAATGAAGGGATCTCTGATAGATGACAAGGCGTCTATAATCTGCCTGCCTGTTGCATCTGCGCTTGATTTTCTAAAGAAGCCCGATTCTATTCTCAATCTTAGATTTTCGTTATCTCTTCCTAAGTCCAAGGGAATTTTGTATTTGTTGAATAAAGACTTCAAATAAACTAAATCAAAGTTAATAAGATTCCAGCCTGTTATTATATCAGGGTCTAGCTTTATTAATTCTGCTTTAAATTTTTCCAGGCATTCTAGTTCGTTTTTGCATGATACAACATGGCTTAGCTTATGGGCTGTTACCATGAAGACTTTTTTTTCTTTTTCAGTGTAGAAGCCAATACAATATAATTGCCCTGTTTCTTTATTGGATTCTGTATCGACTGATATAATTTTCAATTTCAGCTTAAATGGTTCTACTGGAAGAATTTTTGGTTCATTATAAATTCTATCTATTTTTTCCGATGAATTATAATCCCCTTCTATTTTTATTGTTCCTAGAATATTATAATCTATAAGGAATCTTGTATAGGGTTTGATATCTGCTTCATAAGTATCAATTTTTTTGTGGATTGTTTGATATAATTTATTTAGTTCTGGCTGGTTTTTTGCAGATATTTTTAAAACTTTTTCTTCTGCGAAATTAGTTAGATTGGTTTTTTCTACTTTATATTTTGTCAGAAGCTTTTCAACTTTCTTGATATCAGATTCCTTTATGTATAGGTAGGGTTTTATCTTATTTATGGCAACAAATGACTGGCCGTTTTCTAGTCTGCCATGCAGTTGTACGATTGTTTCCTCGTTTATACTGTCATAAGTTGGATAAGTTATATAGGCTTTCATTTTTTTATTAATGAAAGGTATTTTTTATAGGTATCGGATTATTAGCAGAATTGTTAAGTATGCTTCTTTAATTTGAAAGCACAATATTTAAATAGTATTACTAGGGTAATATTATTATGGAAAACTCAGATATGGAAACTGTACCTGCAAAATTGACAAAACGCATTGTTATAGAAATTGAGGAGTTGATTAAGCAAGGATGGTATGCAAATAAATCTGAACTTATTCGAGATGCTATTCGTGAACTTATTAAGAAGCAAAAAGTTACCCAACTAGAATCTGCGATAAAGGAAGATACCCAATGGGGTTTGTATGGCAAATAAAGTTGTTTCTAACACAGGACCTATTCTACATTTGTATGAGATAAGCTTATTGAAGGCTTTTAATATCTTTTCAAATATTTTAATTCCGCATGAAGTTGAAAATGAATTAAGAAAAAATAAAATTGTTTTTCCTTCTAAAATAAAGGCAGTGGCTTTGGGAGATGAATTTAAGGATAAAGCAAAGATTTTTGCGAATCAATATGATTTGGATTTAGGTGAGGCAGAAGCACTTGCACTTGTATCGCAGGAGAAGGCAGATTATTTTTTGACAGATGATTTAGATGCACGGCAAGTTGCAAGGAATTATAACATAGAGGTGCATGGAACAATTGGGATTATTTTACGTTCATTTAGAGAAAAGGTTCTATCACAAGAAATTGCAATAGGAAAAGTTATGGAATTGAAAACAAAATCTTCTTTATTTATCACGCAAGACTTGATTGATGAAATTATTGAAGCTATTCAAGGTTTTAAGAAATAATGCTGTTATTAATAATTGATAATCTTGGTATGGAGATGTATAATATAAGGGTTTGTGGCAGGGAGGATTTTATTTTTTATGAGTCTTTATCTCGTTTTATTGTAACTACTATTAAATGATTAATAGAAATATTTAAATATGCAATTTAGTAATAGATATTATGGCATATAATCCCAAAAGAATTGTTGATAGAAAAGGAAGGCCCATTTATGGCTTTTTTATCGGAGATTTGAATGATTTTGGCTCAAGAAAAGAAAGAAGAGGGAAATTTGATTATGAGATATTTGATAGGCTAGTTAGGGAAAATCCTGATGTTGTAGATGAAAGAATGCAGGAAGTTGCTGACAAAAGGAGAGAGATATTGATAGAATCAGGGTATTTATATTTAAGATCGGGAAAGAATAGCTGGATTAGGACGGAGAATTCTGAAGCAGATAGGGTGAATAGTGTGTTTAATGAAAGATATAAATCTTTACAGGATAGGCGTGAAAGGTATTTAGATTTAGCTAGTTCTTTAGTGGCTGATTCGATTAGTGGGGAATAATTAGTTTTATTGAACTTAATGTTTTTGGATAGGGATTAATTATAGATTAATTGATTTTACGGTATCTTTATTTTTGTGAGATGCGTAAATGAGACGATTAAGTCAGTTGACTTAATATATTTGAGGCAGATGTCTTAATGAGGAAAGATATTTAAAGTCATATGCCTTAATAAAATTAAGATATTTGTCTTTGTATGGAAGAGAAAAATAGGAAGATATTGGATGAGGTTTTGGATGAGATTGAAACTGCATTGAAAGATCCAAAGGGAATTGTTACGCATCAGAGAAGATTAGCTTTTGCTTTGTCTATGGGGGCGGTTAGTTTGATTGAAAATTATTTAAGCAATAAAAATGTTTTAAAAAAGGGAGCTAAGATAAATCATCGTTGGTTTAAGAAGAAAAAAGAGAATGCTAAGAATTTAATTTCAAAACATCTTATTTCTTCTATTGATAATTTAGAGAAAATAGACTCTATTTTAGATAAGGCTTTTGATTTAGAAAATGAAAGGAACGAAATTGCTTATGGAAAGCCGGTTTCTGAAGATAAACTGAAAGAAAAAATAAATTTATTCTTTAAATTAAAGAAGGATGTGGAAGATGAGTCTGGGAATTAGGGCTTATGCAAGCTATTTTGTATCTTTTTTAATTAGTAGTTTAGATGATTTTTCTAATTTGAAGTCAATTATTTTATTTGGCAGTGTGGCAAGAGGGGATGCAGGGAAGGATAGCGATGTAGATATTTTTATTGATATTAAAAAAATAAGTAAAAATGAAGAGAAGAAATTTAATAGGATCTTAGAGGATTTTTATAAAAGTAGAGAGGCATTGCTATTTAAAACAAAGGGCATTGATAATAAAATAAATTTAATAATAGGGAAATTAGATGAATGGAAAGATTTAAAGGAGAACATTGAAAGTAATGGGATTATTTTATATGGCAATTATATCTCTGGAAATGTAACTGGCAAGAAACATGTGTTAGTTTATTGGGATGGAATAGCGAAGAATAGGGGAGCATTTCTAAATAAGATTTATGGTTTTAGTGTTAAGGGCAGGAAGTATAGCGGATTTTTAGAGGTAAATAATGGAAGGAGAGTGGGAAAAAGCTGTATAATAATCCCTATTGAGAATTTAAATGAATTGGAGAAAATCCTTAAATATTACAAGGTAAATGCGAAGATTATTGAGATTTATGTTTGATTGGAGTTTTTTGAGCGGATGTTAGAATAATTTTATTTATTCTTAATACCACCGCAGCTTGCTGCGGGGATCTAAAACAAAAGCTATAAACTATCCTCTTCTTAGAGATGAATGGTAGGGCTTGTAAGATCTTCACATAAAGTATTCAAATTGGAAAAGATAAATATTTAGCACAGAGTGGAGAATCAGAAGATTTTTTTAATCATTCCTGTGACCCAAATTCTGGGCTTAAAGACGCTTTGAATTTAATTGCTATTAGAGATATAAAAGCTAATGAAGAGATTTTATTTGATTATTCTGTATGGATGAGGATTATTGGACAATGAAATGTGATTGTGGAAGTGTAAATTGCAGAGGTATTATTAAAGACTTTAAGTATTTACCTAACGAGGTTAAGGAAAGATATGTTTTTTAGGGATTGTTCCAAAATAGATTATTAATAATCTTCCAAGTTATGCAAGAAGATAATTAGTTTTATTAATCTCAAATTCTAGATTTATTTATGGGATTGCAAATTGGAGATATTGTTCCTAGACACGAAGTTAAATTCGAAGAGCTTAAAGGAAAAGTTATTGCGATAGATGCGTTTAATGCGATTTATCAGTTTTTAAGTTCTATAAGACAGCCAGATGGAACGCCTCTAATGGATAATAAAAGACGAATTACCTCGCATTTCAGCGGATTGTTTTATAGGAATATTGCTTTACTTTCGGAAGGAATTAAATTAATTTATGTTTTTGATGGAGAGTATAATGTTTTGAAGAGCAGAACGCATGAAATCAGAGAGAATGTAAAACAGATTGCTAAAGAGAAATATGATTTGGCTGTTGAAAAAGAAGACATCGAAGCTATGGGGAAGTATGCGAGAGGGTTTGTAAAATTAAGTAAAGAAATGATTCAAGAGAGCAAGGAATTGCTGGAAGCAATGGGAATTGCTATTGTTCAAGCTCCTGGAGAGGGCGAAATGCAATGTTCTGCTTTAGTTAAAGATGGCGAGGCGTACGCTGTTGGAAGCCAGGACTATGATTCTTTAGTTGTCGGTGGAAGATTAATTCAGAATTTAACTCTGGCAAGACAAAGAAAAACTAGAAGCGGAATAATATATATTTCTCCAGAGATTATCGAATATGAAAAAACATTAAATTTTTTAGGAATTGATGCTGATCAACTTATTAGTTTAGCTGTATTGGTAGGTACTGATTTTAATCCTGGAGGCGTGAAAGGAATAGGGCCAAAAAAGGCACTCGCATTAGTTAAAGAAAAGAGATACCCTGTTGCGATTTTTAGAACTCTAGAAGGAAAATTAGATTTTGATTGGCAGGAAGTTTTTAAAATTTTTAAGAAGCCAAATGTTGCTAAGATTAAAGTGCAATTTCCTAAATTAAACAGAGAAAGAGTTAAAAAAATTCTAGTTTCTGAACATGACTTTTCTTTGGAAAGAGTTGAGAAGCACCTTAATAAATTGGGAGAGATTAAGAAGCAGAGTGCTCAGAGGAAGTTGTTTTAGTGGATTTTAGTCTTTTTTTATTTTATTTAGGATCTCTTTTTTCATTTCTGTATTAATATGGAAAAAGATATATAGTTTTGTTATTTGAATTGGAGATGAATAGAGGAATCGATGATAGGAATATATTAGATAAATTCGCCGGAGAGTTTTGTAAAGTTATAGACAAGCATGTTAGGTACATAGTAGTTTCAGGATTTGTTGCTATTTCTCATGGAAGAAGCAGAGCTACTGAAGATATTGATATGATTATTGAGAAGATTCCTTTTGACAAGTTTAAAGAGTTACATGCAGATTTAGTTAAAAATGGATTTGAATGTTTGCAGTCATCTAAGGAAGGAGAAGTTTATGATTATTTGTCTAAGGGAGATAGTGTAAGGTATGTGAGAAAAGGAACTTTTTTACCTCCTGAAATGGAAATAAAATTTCCTAAGGACGAAATTGATAATTTGCAATTGGCAACTCGAAAAAAATTGGATCTTACTGGTTTGGATATTTGGTTTTCGTCTATTGAAATGAATATTGCTTTTAAAGAAGAGCTTTTGAAAACTGATAAGGATATAGAAGATGCAAAACATTTGAGAATAATTTATAAAGATGATATTGATGGAAGTTTCATAAGGGAAATAAAGGAAAAAATAAAAAAATTGAGGTTAAAGAAAAATGGTAAGAGATAAATCTCATATTGAACAGGTTCAAAGATGGGCAGAATTTGTTAGAAATAATAGCAGAGATAAATGGAAACCCGTAATTAATGATTTGATTAATTCACAGTATGAAATTGCTCAAAGATTTTATAAGAATTTAGAAAAAACTGAAAAGGGAAGGGAGATTTTGGAAAGGTTGAAGAAGGCTAGAATTGAGAGAAAGTAAGTTTATTCAATAGTCTCTTCTCTTTCGATTCTATATTCTCTTCCATATTCGTCTGTTCTTGTTTCTACGTATCTTCTTTTTTGTGGAAGATTTAAATTGTTCGGGTTTCTTGGATTATTTTGAGGTTGATTCTCTTTTAATTGTTTACCAATTATACTTCCTCTAGCAATAACTCCTGCAAGGCCTGTTATAAGTGTTAATAAAGGCCGTGCTAGTTTTTCAGATTCAGTATCTTTGGGCATGTAATTCCATGTGGCATATGCAAATCCTATTCCGGAAGCTGCAAGCGTTATTCCAAATAATGTTTTTTTAAGTGTCATTTTATTTTTAATATTTTGATTATGATAATCCTGGCGCTATCGACTGTCATATAAAATCTTTTAAAGTAAGATATTTAAATCTTTGTTTTTACTATTCTGTTATCCCTTCTGCGAAAGTCTCTGCGACTTTTGCACCAGATTTTAATTTTTCTCTAGCCAAGTCTTCTTCGCTCTTTTTTCTAATTTTTTCTGCAGATTTATTTATCATCTTTGAGATTATAGCCGATAGTAGCAACATAGCTATAATTATTATTAGAAAGATCAGCTTTATCCACCAGGTTTGTAGTTTTTCTAAAGAATCTATTATTCCTCCTGCAATTCCTTTTGTTAGGCCTAGTAATGAGACAATAATTACTATTCCAAATGCCGCAATGTAGTGGAATTTTTTCGATAAAATGGATAATAAATCCAGCGTTCTAAAGATTACTACTACTAATGTAATCCACAAAACTAATGTAAGCAGGAATAGAAAGGTAAACGAAGGCTCTAAGCCTATTACATATTTGAAAAATGGATTAGTGAAAGGAGAGATTTGAGTAAAAAATGCAAATATTGGCGCTAGATAAGTATTCTTGGATAATAGTTCTCCCCATTGCTTTTTTAGGAATTCTGATCTTGTTTCATTCTGTGTTAGATTCTTTAGTATTTCTTTTCCCTGGTTTATTTTGTTTATATCATCTTTATAGGGGTTTTCTGGAACTTGAGATAATACTAGGTTAATGGATAGTATTAGTGAGAAGGTTAGTAAGATTATTAATGCCCTTTTTTTCATTGGGTTTTAAAGAAACCTAGGTTTTTAATGCTTTTTATAATTTTTATTTTTTCTTAAATTCTTCTTGAATTTCTCTTAAACCTTTAATTGCCCCTACGACATCTCCAGAGGCTCTTACGGCTTTTATTTTGGCCATTTGCCCATGTCTTTTTGCTGCAAATTTAGCAGCCCATGTATTGCCTATTACTAGGCCTATAAATATAAGTGTGGCAATGATAATTTCTAAAGCTATTCCAATCGCTCCAAATGTTGAAGCTAAACCTGCTCCAAACGTTGCAATTTGAAGCGGCAATTCAATCAATACTGCAATAATCCCTAGACCTATCGCAATTACTGACTTAACCCAGTTTGTCTGAAATATTCCCACTAGTTCTAATATATCATAAAGACCTGCAAAAATAATTAGGGTTATTATTATTCCTATAACTCTATTAGTGCCTGTTGTTCCGAATATGTTTAATATATTATCTGATAATTCTTGGAAAGTTAAGGCACTCGCCAATGGTATGATTGCTATTATTAGTAAATATATTAAAAGAAATTTAGTATTAAAATTAAGCCTCTCTTTTCCCATTAGGTTTTTAAACATCCATGATTTATAAATATTACTGATTTAAAATTCAATGGTATTTCATAACTATCCTTTAGATAATATAGGGAATAATCCCGGAGCTATTGCAGTTATGACTGCTGTTTTATTATTTACAATTTGTTTTTATGTTCTTAATAAATTTTTAAAAGAGAAAAAAGGTATAAATTTGATTATTTCCTTTGGTATATGCATTATCGCTGCTTGGAAATTATATAAAGAAAGTTTTTATGGGCTGGAATGGATTATTGTTTTGTTTTTTATAATCATTATAATCTCATTCTTCATAAAGATTATCTTTGGAATTTATAAATGGATTAAACTATCTTTTGGAAAATGAGATTAATGTGTTCTATAACCTATAATTTTATTTCCTTTATAGATAGGAATTTCTCCTCTGGAAGATTTTTTATATCTTTTATAGTCAATTACTTTGAATATTCCTATAATTATAACTATAACGCTTATTATTATAAGAACATCATCGCTTAATGGTAAGGAAGTTAGATTTAAGGTTTTGAAGACTGGATCCCTTATTTCTTTTATAGTAGCTGTTCCTAGTCCTATGAGCCCAATCAGGGCAATGATATAACCTATTAGTTTCATTTTCACCTATTTTATATTTTTTATAAGATTGGCCGCTATTTAAATGTTTTTTTTGACAAAAGTTTTATAAATAAGATATTCAATAATTATATTGAGGTGAAAAATGTTACTTGAAAACTGGCTTTATACAGGCACTTTGAATATAAAAACGAAATATTGCCCGCCTTTAAAAGAAAGAATAAAATCTGACTGTCTTGTAATTGGCGGCGGTTTTGCAGGACTGCACGCTGCATTGAGACTTGTGGATGCGGGAAGAGAGGTTGTATTGTTAGAGAAAAGAATATGCGGCGGCAGTTCATCTGGAAGGAATCTGCAGGGTTGAGAGTTATTTTGATGTTTTTTCCTAGATTTTTGCCTGATTAAACCTGCAATTCAGAGATTTTTTCTAATTGCTTTAAATCTATATCAAATTTCTTTTCTAGAAATACGCCTTTAAAAGAATCTATGAAATTTTTATCTTTTATTGTTTCTTTTAATTCTTTTAAATGTTTTCTTACTATTTCTAGATTTCCTCTTAAGATTAATTTCTTTATTTTTTCTAAATTTGTATCTTTGGCTAGTGCTGCGATGTCTCGGATGTCTGTTAACCTTCCTGAATGCAACTTCATAGCTATTAATAATTCTTTGCTTGGAATTTTAGCCTCTATTTCTTTTTCTATTCCAATAATTTTTCTTTTTTGTGAATCGTTAAAAATAAGATCAAAACTAAATGAAGCATCTGTTGTCCTTGAAACTAAGCCATTGATCATAAGATCAATACTTATTGATGGATCTTTTTTCTCATAGCGTATAAATTTTGAACTGTACATATCTGTTAAAATCATACTTTGTTGTTTCTTTAATCCATTTTCTTTTAGTACGTCTTCAAAATTTACTAAATCTTTTTCTCTCACAACTATATCAGCATCAACAGAAAATCTATGCTTATACGATGAAACAGCATATCCTCCAACTATTATGAATTCTAAATTTTCCAATAGTAATCTTTCTAATATATCGAATATTTCGTTTTCTCGGCCTATAAATTTATGCATTTGTAATCATCTCTTTATATTTAATTTTTAATTTTTTATTGTATGTTTCATTTATCATTTCCAATGCTGGCTGGAAATTGTAAGAATATCTTTTCATGAATTCTATTGTTTTATCTAAGGAGTCTACTGGCTGATTTTCTTTTTTAGCACAAGTGAAATCTTTTATTACTTCTGGAACATAGAAAACCCCTTTTTTAGAGTTTATTTCCAATCCTAATTTTTTGCAATAAAATAAAAATATCTTATAATCTGATTCTTTTATTTTTATGAATATTGGATAATAGTTTTTGTATCTAGCAATATTATAGCCTCCATCTGTCCATATATATACGGCGTCTGTTTTTGTAAAGCTATATTTTATTCCTAATAAAGACAAGACTTCATAGTAAAAACCGATGTTTTTAGAGAAATTTTTCTTTAAGAAATTCATTATTTTTTTATAAGATTCATTATTTTTATTTAAATTAAAACCTCTCCATTCTTCTTTGAAAATTCCTTCTTTTATTAAGACAGATATCCATTTTTGAGTCCAACCATAGGATAAGTTTATTCTTTTTGAAATAGAGCTTATGCTATCTTTTTCTCTTGCACTTATTAATATTTTCATTACATAAGGATTAATTGATTCTAATTCCATACTATCATTATAATGATAGTAGTATTTAAACCTTTTCTTGCAAAGTGTTTTAAAGATAGTTTGATTTTGTTAATTATGGCTAACTATGATGTTATAGGAAATATTGTTATTGTTAAGTTTAATAGGAAAACTAAGGCTAGTGAGAAAAAGGAATTTGCTTTGCAATTTTTGAAGAAAAATAAAAATGTTAGAACTGTTTTGGAGAAGAGTAGGAAGTTTTCTGGAAGATTGAGAACGCAGAAAACAAGATTTATTGCTGGAGAAAGGAATAAAGAGGCGCTATATCGAGAGAATGATTGTAGTTTTAGATTGAATGTAGATAGTTGTTATTTTTCTCCAAGGTTGGCAAGTGAGAGAAAAGAAATAGCTTATTTTGTAAGAAAGAGAGAGAATGTGCTGGTGCTATTTGGCGGAATCGGGGTTTATGCAATTGCTATTGCAAGATTATCTGAAGCGAAAAGAGTTATAAGTGTTGAGATATCAAGGGAATGCAATAAATATGCTAGAGAGAATGTTAAAAGAAACAAGTTGGAAAATGTAGATATTATTCAAGGCGATGTTAGGAGAATTTTAAAAAAAATGAAGGAAAAGTTTGATAGAATTATAATGCCAAGGCCAAATTTAAAAGATAGTTTTTTGGATGCTGCTTTTTCCAGAATAAAGAAAAACGGCACTATGTATTATTACGGGTTTTACAGAAAAGAGGAGGAAAATGAATTGAAGAAATTGATAACAGAAAAGGCAAAAAGAGCCGGGAAAAAGATTAAGATATTAAAGATAAAGAAAGCTGGAGAGATAGGAGTAAGGAAATACAGATATAGAGCGGATATAAAGGTTTTTAAATGAATTTTCCTTTTTATTTAAATGGAAGATAGAAATCTGACTGATGAAGAAAAGAGATTAATGCGCCTTTTGTTGAATTATAACGCGGAGCCTACAGAAATAGCTGATGCTTGGGTAAATTATTTTATTAGGGATGAAGTGGAAGTGGAAAAATCTTCTAGAGAGGAATTTGAGAGATATAGGAATAATTTTTATGATTGTCTTAAGAGTATTATAGACAGATCTATATATTAATTTCTGCTTTAATTGCTGTAGGAGCCTCACCGCCATGCCAAGTAAATTTTGGCCTTACACGTATCGAATATAATCTTTCAGAATTATCATCTAGTATAATCGCAGAACCTTTTATAGATGGAAGATTGTCCATCTGCTGCTTAATATTTTCTGTTAAATAAGTCTGCATAATTTCGTTTAATGCTTCAATGTCTGTTTTTGATGTGACCCTGTGAGATATTACTATATCTGATTGAGTTATTGCATCTTTATGAAGCAATCCAGGTTGCTGTGTTGCCATTATAAGCGAGATACCTGGCTGCCTTCCTTCACGAAGAAGTTGCTGCAATGCTGAAGTTGCAGGGGTTATCGAATCTTTACTCATAAATTCATGAAATTCGTCAATAAAAATCCAAATCAATGGATTGCTTTCGTTATAAGAGTAATAGAGGTAATCTTGGCCATGTTGGATCGCCCGCATTTCTTCCTGCTTTCTTGAGTCTATCCTTGATTTGAATAGTTTTCTGCAGATTAAGGAGATTACTAATGCCCTGATATTATATGCGCCTATTGAACTGTAGACTGATGTATCTAAGATTGTTGTTGTTCCCGCTGTTATTAGGTCTGAGATTTCAGTGCCTTCTTTTGTTTTTGAAAAAATACCCCATGTGTCTGCAGCGTAGAACAATGAAGAAACTATTTCTTTTGTTTCTTTTGAAGCTTTATTGTCATTATGGATAGCAAATTCAATATCCTCCATCGTAAAGTTTACAAGTTTGTCTTTTAACTGTGTAATTATTCTTTGTATAAGAACACCTGGCAATGACGTTAATTGAATATTAAATAGTGTTATCCATTCCTCAGCTTCCAATTCAGATATTTTTATTGCAAATGTATTATCAAATTGGATTTGTTTTTCTAAATATTGACTTGCTTTTCCTAAAGGAACAAAGATTTTAATTGGGAGAGATTTTGGCTCTAGACCCCACTCGTTCAAAAGGAATTTTTCTTTTTCATTCTTATACTTCATTGTCCAGAATATACCCATTGTATCAAAAATAAGAGAAGCAATATTCTGAGATTCTTCTCGAGGGAGATTTGAAAGTTCTTCAGCAATAACAGATAAACTATATGATTTTCCGCTTCCGCGCTTTCCTGCAACTAAAATAACGTGTGAACGTGCGACGTCCATATAAATCTTATTCGATAGCGAATTGTAATTTCCCATTTTAACATAGCCTTTCCCTAAATAAATTAACCCTTTATTCTTGAACCTCTCTTTATCAGAGGCGTCCCTGCCTATTATTATATCATATGCCATTTTATATTATTAGAAGATTAATTATATTATAAGGTTTGTTATTCTAAATTAAAAATATTTTTTACAAAGCTTATAATATGCGGCCTTTTTTTATAAGTATCAAGCGCTTCTTTTTGCACGTTTCTTTCATTTTCATTATATCTATTGTTTAATAAATGATTTCTTGCATGAATTAGTTCATGAAGGATTGTTACTTCTTTATCTTTAACAGATCTGGTATTGTTTTTATAAATATAAATTTCTGAATTTTCATAAAATCCTCTTTGATATGAATATTGCGACTTATTTTTTATCTTTATTTCTAAACCAGACTCATATAATTTTATTATTTGATTTAATGTTAGCATTTTTTATATAATATGAGAAAGGTTTTTATATAGTTAATGTTATGGGCTTTTATGGATAAAACAAAAGGCAAAGACAAACCAATGCCTCTTAATTCTGAAATGCAAAAAGAAGAAAATTTTATAGATAAAAATAGTGAAGTTCAAAATAGTCAAACTAATCAAAAGGAAATTGGAGAAAAGAATTCTTCAAATTATCTAAATAAATTAAGGGAAAATCCATGGATTATATCTACTTTTGTATTGGCGATTTTTATTATATTAATAATGAGTTTTTTTAGTTTTGACGGCAGTACTGGAAATGTTGTTAGTGAAGAGCAGGCCGCAGATAACCTTTTGTCTTTTATAAAGAGCCAGGGGAATTCTGGCGAAGATCTAAAGATTAATTCAGTTGAAAAAGAAGGACAATTATATAAAGTTATTTTGGATTATCAGGGGCAGGATGTTCCTGTTTATGTAAGCTTAGACGGCAAATATTTAGTTTCTGATGTCATCCCTTTGGATAGCGGGCCTGCATTAAATTCTCCTGAATCTTTGAATGTAGAAGTTGAAGCGGGAGATTCACCAATTAAGGGCAAGATTGATGCCCCAGTAACATTAATAGAGTTTTCAGATTATCAATGTCCTTTTTGCAGTAAATTTTTCACTCAAACATTGCCTTTGATTGAAGAGCAGTATATTAAAACTGGAAAAGTTAAATTAGTGTATAAAGATTTTCCTCTTATTAGTATTCATCCTGAAGCGCAGAAAGCAGCTGAAGCAGCAAGATGTGCAAGGGAGCAAAAAGGAGACGAAGGATACTTTAAAATGCACGATAAATTATTTGAGAATCAAGAGGATTTAAATGTGGCTAATTATAAGAAATGGGCTAGGGGTTTAGGAGTTATAGGCTCTAAATTCGATGATTGTCTTGATAAGGGAATTTATTCACAGGCAGTTGAAGAAGAACTAGCATATGGAGAAACTTTAGGAGTTACAGGGACGCCTGCATTTTTTATAAATGGCAAGATGATATCCGGCGCGCAACCTTTTGATGTTTTTGAGCAGGCAATTGACGCTGTTTTAGAAGTGCAATAAAAACTAGAAAAGTTTATAACGCTCTTTGTTTATAGAGAGATATGAAACATATATTGCCTAAATTGTCCTATGGATATGATTCTTTAGAGCCATATATAGATTCTAAAACAATGGAGATTCATTATACAAAACATCATCAAGCTTATATTGATAAGTTAAATTTGGCTTTGGAAAAATACCCTGAATTGCAGAATAAGAAAGTAGAAGGGCTTTTAGAGAACAATATGAAAATTGTTCCTGATGAAATAAAGACGGCTGTAAGAAATCATGGGGGAGGGCATGCGAATCATAGCTTATTTTGGGAATTGCTGAAAAAAAATGTTAAATTTTTGGGGGAAATATCTAAGGCCTTAATAAAAGAATTCAGTAGTTTTGATGAATTCAAGAAAAAATTTACTGATAGCGCACTTGGTAGATTTGGAAGCGGGTGGTCTTGGCTTGTTGTTAATAAGGAAAAATTGGAGATTTACAGCACGGCAAATCAAGATTCTCCTGTAATGGAAGGCAAGCATCCAATTTTGGGGCTAGATGTCTGGGAGCATGCGTATTATTTAAGATATCAAAATAAAAGAGCAGATTATGTTGAAGCTTTTTTTAACATTATTAATTGGAAAAAAGTCAATGAATTGTATGAAAAAGCATTAAGTTGATTATAAGTTTCTTCCAATTTTAATTAGCTTTTCATAAGTTGCGGCATCTAAAAAATATCCTTCTTCTATAAGCCTTTCTAATAGAATTTTATATTTGTTGAAATTTATTATTTTTTTATCTAGGAGAATTAATAATATTGATGTTGTTCTAATAGGGGTTAAACCAAATAATTGAGAAATAGCAAAGCCTTCTTTTTCATCAATTAGAATAGTTGATATATTGAGTTCTTTACAAATTTCTATGCAGGCTTTCTCTCCTTTATCGAGATTTTCTATTTCAATTGTAGATTTAGGTTTTTTTATAATGATAAATCTTTCTTCTATTAATTTTTCTATTATCAAATCTTCATTTTTCCCGTACTTTTTGCCTTCAATTATTTCCTTATAGATTTCCTCTGGAATTATTATCTTATCAAATAGATTTTTTAGCAAGTTAATAGAATTTATCTTTGTCAAATATATTAAAATTGTAGAATCAGAGACAACTTTCATTTTATTTTTTTTGATAATTTCCTAGATATTTCTAGATCTTTTTCAACTCCTTCTATGGTAAGGCCAACCCAGTCAATTTTTCTTTCTTTTACAATATCAAGTATTTCCCATATGGAAATTCCAGATTCTTCAGCAGCCTTTCCTAAAGTTATTTTATGCGCGGCTAATCTCTCTAATGCATGATCCAATTTTATCTTCTGAATGCCTGTTTCAAGAATCTTTCTTAATGCTACGGTTTTACCTATTTTTTCTTTATTTGCATACCATATTAATTCTCTCTCTATGTCTTCAGGAATTCTTGTCGATATTAATGTCATTTTGCGTATACAAATATTATATATTGTGCACTATTTAAATTTTTTCTTTATCATTACTAATTAATCTTTTAAATAAAAGCAATCGAAGAATAAGCCTTATAGTTTGAAGATGGATAGGTTATTTTCCGTTATTCAGCCAATTTTTAACATTATTAATTGGAAAAAAGTCAATGAACTATATAAAAAATTTTAGCTTTATCTAGGAGTTGAAGAGCTAGAAGGATAAGCTGATGAAGATGCTGATGGCGATGGACTTGGTGAATATGGCTTTGTTGAATATTTTTTAACTATTGCTGGTGGCAATAAGGCAGCTAATTGATAGTATGCTTCAGTTCCATAAGAATTACCTTTTGAATCCTTTAATGTAGGAATACCTCTACCTTGGAACCATTTGCTAGCATCATTAGTTCCTAAATATTTTACGCCTATTGATGCTAGAATGCCCGCCGAACTTGCATCATCAAGTGTGCTTCCTGTTTGGGCAGCTAATTTAACTTCTTTTTGTTTTAAAGATAGGGATAATATAATTATTACGATTAAAAGTAGAACACTAAAAAATAAGATGCTCGATAAGAGTTTTTTCTTTTTAGGATTATATGTTTGATAATTAATCTTCCTCTTTTCCATATTATATATAATTTATCTCTATTTAAATACTTTTTGTGCCTTAGAGTGCTGTAGAAAGTAAATCTTGATAATTAGGATTTTAGATACATCAAAAAGATTCATGAGATTTATTAATGAAATCTATTTCTTCCTCACTAAGCTTTAGCTGTTTTTGCACATTTTGATTTTTTATTATAGGTTTTAGAAGATTGAAATCACGCAATGCACGTTTTGTCGAACAATGCACTAATCTTGCATATTTTTTTGCTATGGTTTTCTTTTTTTCTATTTTTTGATTATGCATCCAGATTTTAAGTATTCTTTTTGGCCTTTCATATGGCGTAAATCCTGCTGACGGCGAAGATTTTGCGAAAGATATACCTGCGCTTTGAAATATGTTTTGATAAACTAAAAATCTCCAATACTGGTTTTTATATATTCTGCCCCGGAAAATATCTGCATTGCCTAATGCATAATATGCTTTTGCCAGCGACTCGTTCTTGTATTCTCGGGGTATGTTTTCTTCGACCCATAAAAGTATCTCATCTATTGATAGAGAAGAAGAGTCAAATAATTTTAAGAAGCTGTTTCTTTCTTTGAAAAGCTTTCTGAGAATTTGAAATATGCTTTCTTCTATATCTCTTTTTTCTTCTATGTCTATTATCTCATCGTTTACTGAAGAATAAGACTGAAGATCGTTTAAAGCCGCCCTCATATCTCCCTGAGATTTTATTGCGATTAACTTTAGAAATTGCGGCGCTTTTTTTAAGTTTTCTTTTTCAGCTATTCTTGATAAGATAGATACTATGGAGCCTATATCTAGAGGTTTTAGCTCTACTACTTTAGATTTTGCTCTTATAGGAGAGAGTTTTGACTGCCAAACATCGTTGCATGTCATTATTAGAGGAAATTTTGTCGATTGTATTATTTTTACTAATTCAGGTATTCCGCCTCTGTCTGTTCCTGTTACTCCATCAACTTCATCCATTAAGAGAATTTTCCCTTTTTTAAATAAGCTAATCTGTTCTGTTGCAGGTTTTAAAATTGATTCTAACTTATCACGATTTCTTAAATCAGAAGCATTTAACTCAAGGATCTCTAAATTATTTTCAGTTGACGCAGCGTGAACTAGGGATGTTTTTCCTATCCCTGCTGGACCATGCAATATCAATGCTTTTTTTCTTGGGAATTGTTGTATGAAAAATCTCACCTCTTGAATTGCTTTTTCCTGCCCAATTATATCTGCGAATTTTTTAGGCCTGTATTTTTCTATAAAAGTTTGAGACATTTTTTTTTAAAGTGCTCTTTGTATTTATAGTTTGTTGTGATATTTTTATTAATAGCTATACCAATCCTTCCCATTCGTTATTAAATTGTTCTAAATATTTCAGCATATATTGATGTCTTCCTTCAGCTATTCTTTTACCTGCTTGAGTTAGCATTAAATCTTTTTGCAATAATAATTTTTCATGAAAATGGTTTATTTGAGAATTTTGTCTAGTTAGATATTCTTTAGCGGTTTTATGCAATTGTGGTTTTATATTAGGCAGGTGAATTGCATTTCTTTTATGTCCTCCATAGGCAAAACACCCGGCTATTCCTATTGCCCCCATTGCATCTAGTCTATCTGCATCTCTAACTATTTTTCCTTCTTGAGTTTTCATGGGTTTTTCTGCACCTGCCCCTTTAAAAGAAATACTTTCTACTATTTCACATACGTGATTTATAGTTGTTTGGTCTACGTTTGATTTTTCTAGATATTCTCTCGCTGCTTTTGGACCTGCTGTAAAATCTCCACCATGAAATTTGTAATCTGCTATATCATGCAATAAAGCCCCTAATTGGACAACATACATATTAGCCCCTTCCTCTTTTCCTATAGCCATAGAATTTCGCCATATTCTATATATGTGCCACCAATCATGCCCAGAACTTTCACCTTCAAATTTTTCTCTAATAAAATCCTTTGTCTTTTCTATAATTTTTTCTTGTTCAGTCATTTTTTAAGTAGCTTTTCCTTGGCCTGCTAGGACAAAAGAGGCTAGTAATGCCTGCAACTGAACAAATTCATCTGAGCCCTCTGTCATTCTAAATTCAGCTTCTCCTGTCTTTTCTGTTAATCTTACTTTTATTTCAGGCTCTATTTGCAGGTTCCAAATTTCTTTTTGGATTGATTTTATTATATCTGTTCCAGCTATGCTTTCTTTTAACATTAAATCAAGAAGCTTGTCTCTGGAGCTGATAAAATCTCCTGCTAGAGCATAATCTAGAACAATTTTAATGTCTTTTGGCTTTGTAGATGAGAGTATCATATTGATCATTTCTGAATTTATATTGAGCGAGATCGAGGCAGTTGTCTGAAGCAAGTTAATTGCCCTTCTACAATCTCCTTCTGAGCCCTCATATAGGGTTTCGATTGCTTCTTCTGTCAAATTTAAGTTTTCCTTTTCAGCAATTCTTTTTATTACTGCAGTTATATCTTTTTTTTCAAGAAGTTTGAATCTAAATACAACACAACGAGATTGTATGGGGTCAATAATTTGAGATGAATAATTGCAGGACATAATAAACCTGCAGGTATTAGAGTAGTTTTCCATTGTTCTTCTTAGTGCTTGCTGTGCTTCTTTTGTTAAGGCATCAGCTTCATCTAAAAATATTGCTTTAAATGGGATATTTTCTATTGCTTTTGTTCTTGCAAAATCTTTCACTTTTTGTCTTATTACATCTATTCCTCTTTCGTCAGAAGCATTTAATTCAAGATAATTTTCTTTCCATCTTTGTCCAAATAATTCTTTTACTATTATTAGGGCTAAAGTAGATTTTCCAGTGCCTGCCGGACCTGCAAATAATAAATGAGGTATGTTTAAAGTCTGTACTAGGGATTTGACTCTTTTTATTATTTCTTGCTGCCCAACCAAATCGTTAAAGCTAGACGGCCTATATTTTTCAGTCCAGATATCAGATTCATGCATATTAGTTTCCTGGCAATAGACTCTTATAAAGATTGTTATTGTTTAAGTTAATATATAGCATTTTATCAGATAATAACATGAAATATTGTCTTTTTGTTATAGCCTCCAAATATATTCATTGCAGAAATCACAGTTCTTCTCAATTAAACATGGTTTAAACTCTTTTTCAAAGCAATTTAATATTTCATTTGCTGTTTTAATTAATTCCTGCTCAATCTTATAAATGTTGAATCCGCCCATTCTTGCTGAATTTATTGATTCAGCATTGCCTTTATCATCTAGTCTGAATTCTAAAGGATATTCATGTCTTAGCATATCTAAGGTTATTGTCTTTACTTTACCAAAACGAGAGGCGGCCAATGCATAATATCCTAATTGCCAGTTTCTCGCTAATTGAGCTGGATGATTTTTGCCTGTTTTATAATCAGTAATTTCCAATCCTTCATTATTAAAATCTATTCTGTCAGCAAACCCAACAAATTTTATGCCCCCCAACTGAATATTGAGTCTTTGCTCTGTTTTAGAACTAATACTGTATTTTTTATTATTTCTCTCAAAAAAAATTTTTATAAGAAGAAGCGCCTCATTTATATCAATATCAGACCACTCTTTATTTAGATACATTTCTTGAGCTAGATCTTCAAATCCTTTTAAACTTTTTAAATTTAAATTAACCCCCTTTTCTAAAATCAAATGTACAAAACTTCCTAAAACTATGGATTCCCATGAAACTGTTTTTTGATCCGGCATATTATATTTATACTTATATTCAAATCTTTTTTCGCATTCTTTAAACAAAATTAAAGAAGAAGGTGAAAATACAAAGTCCTTTAATAAGAAAGCTTTATTATCTGCTTTTAATGATTTAATTAGTGTTTCTTTAATGTTTTCATCATGGAATAGGGATAAGAAGTTATTATCTTTCATTACTGTTGCTGGTTCAATATGTTCTTCATTATTATCTATTAAGAATGATATCTCTTTATTTTTTTTATACTCTATCTCTTCAAGAAATCTGGAAGGCAAATTATTTTTTCCGCCATATTCTCCGGCATAAGTCAGAATCAATTTTTCTTTAGCTCTTGTAAAAGCAACGTAACATAATCTTCTTTCCTCAAAAAGCTGGTTTTGTTTTTCATGCATATGGATGTGATATTCCAATTCTTCTTCGGGTAATCCTAATTTCTTTAGGTATGCAAGATCGGGGTAAAGTTCAATAGGAATTAGAGATTCATTGTCTGTTCTTTCCATAGGAAATCTTTTCTCCGCCATATTTGATAATATAACTGTTTTAAATTCAAGACCCTTTGTAGAATGAAGCGTCATTAATCTAACACCGTTGTTTTCAGTATCAAGGGTTCCTATTTCAATACCCAGGCTATTCAGAATATTCAAGTAATATAAGAAATTGCCCAAATCGTCATCATATAGCGCACTATGCTCTTTTGCAAGATCAGAGAATTTCCCTAAATTTTTAATAACAGATTTATCTTCGTTAAATTTATTGTTTTTAATTAATCCTCCAATGCGATAAATATCTTTTAACAATTCTGAAACCTTTTTATCTGAAACTTCCAACATTAGTTTTATTCTTTTAACTAATAATTCTGAAGCTAGTTTACCAGAGTCGCTTAGATGCAAATCAGTTAATGAGTTTAGCATAATTAAGCAAAGATTTTCTGATTTTAAATTATCTTTAATAAATCTTCCAATTTTAATTAAATCATCCTCTAAAAAATCTGATTGAAAAATAATGTCCCACCATGCCTGCTCCGCGTTTTTTTCTCCATCCTTTAAATTATATAAAATTGTTAAATAGTCTATTACTGTTTTTACACTTTTTTCTTTTAGCAAAGGACCTTTGCTTATGGATATATAGGGTATTTTTTTTGATTCCAAAGTCTTTTTTATAATCTTTCCCTGTTGATGCGTCCTGAATAAAATGCAGATATCTTTTAAATTTACACCATTATTTATTTCATTTTCTATTATTTCAGCAATTTTTCTTGCTTCTTCTTTAGAATTTTTAAGTTCATATACATTAATTTTTTCTCCTTCAAAGTTCTTAAAATTTAAGACTTCAAAACATTCTGATTTATTAGCATAATTGTTTAAGATCAATTTGTGAGCATTTCTTAAAATTATATTACTTGATCTAAAAGATTTATCTAGATTGAAGATATTATTATCCTTTATATTAAATTTTTCTTTAAATTCATGAATATTCTTGGTATACGCGCCCCTAAATCGATATATAGATTGATTTAAATCGCCTACAATTGTTATATTTTTATTCCATGCCAGACCGTATAAAAATTCAAGCTGAATTTTGTTTGTATCCTGAAATTCATCAACAATTATATAATCGTATTCTTTTGATAATTCCTTAAAAGAGTTTAATAATCTCAAAGCATAGTAATTCAAGTCAGAATAATCCAGATAATTTTTAATATTTTTTATTTTTTCATATGCTTCCCAAATATTTAAAAATTTTTTTAATTTTAACAACTTTAAAATATTTTTTATTTCTTTTGCAATATGCTTTTTTTTGAATTTTTCGTTTTTTAGATGTATAGTCTGAAATTCAAACTGTAAACTTTGAAGTCTTTTTTGCAAATCTATATCTTTAAATTTCCGCATTTTTATGCTCAAATAATCTTCTAAATTGCTTTTTTCTATTCCAAGGTCTCTTGCTATACTAAAACCATTGACATAGCTATGGCAATTTCCAGCAGGGACTTTAAGAAATCTATATAATACGACCCTTGCCTCATCTGGAGTTATAATATTAAACTTTTCATTAATCCCAATATTTTTCCCATGTTTTCTTAATAAATCTGCAGAAAAGCTGTGAAATGTTTTAATAACTGGATCTATCTTTAAATTTATACTGCTTTTAACTTTTGATATTAAATTATTTACCGCTTCATTGGAAAAAGTAATACAGGCTATTTTTTCTGGCGGATAAATATTATTTTCTATTATATATTTTATTTTTTCAACTATTGCATGAGTTTTGCCAGTTCCTGCACCGGCTAGAATAACGCATGGGCCCTCTACATTTTTTATCGCTTTTTCCTGCTGCATCAAACTTTACAGAATTAATAAGTTAAAAAGATTGCTAAGATAGAATATTTCCATATCCAATTAGTCGCCAGTGTCCTTGAATATTCTTCCCAATTCCAATATAGTCCTCTTTGAATGCTATAACAGGGAGTTTTAACGAAATTTCTGCTTCATGCTCCTTTATACTGGAAATTATCCCTCCAGTAGTAGATGTATTAACGCTTAGCATTAACATCTCTCCTTTTTTAAGCGGCTCTACTTTAATTTTTTGGTTTAATCCGAATACTTCTGGAAATAAATTGTACTTAATTTTTAGAATTTGTGTGAGTTGTGGAAGTTTATTCTTAATGGAAACAACATTTCCTGATAAATTATCGCCCTTTCCAATATTCATATCCAATGATGTTTCAATGCTCATGCTTCCACCTGGAATCAATTTTTCAACTTTTTTACTTCCTTTGAATAAGCTTATTATTTTTGTATATGTTGTCTCGTATTTATACTTGTTTGCTTCTTTTATGACTCTCCCAGGTTTAATTTCAATTTCTTCCCCTAATTTCAACATTCCTTTTTTTAAAGTTCCGCCTAGAACTGTTCCGTGCAGGTTTTTTGGTATTGTTCCAGGTTTATTCACATCAAAACTTCTAGCAACCAGAAATATGGGGTCTCCTTCTTTATTTCTTTCAGGTTCTGGCAATTCGGTTAATGCTTTCCATACTTCATCGATATTCACATCCTGCTGAGCAGAGACAGGTATTATTGGAGCATTATCATATTTGCCTTTAAGCAAATCTTTAATATCACGATAGCTTTTTTTAGCTGAATCTAAGTCAACTAGATCTATTTTATTTTGAATAACGATTAGATTTTTAATGCCCTTTGCTTGAAGCGCCACTATGTGCTCCCGTGTTTGAGGTTTTATGCCTTCGTTAGCTGCAATAACTAGCATTGCTGCATCGATTAAAGCAGCCCCTGAAAGCATAGTAGCCATTAACATTTCATGACCTGGCGCGTCTATAAAACTAACTTCTCTAATTTTCTCGCCCTTTCCCGATATATTATACCCTTCTTTATCATTGTAATAAATAGAAATATCAGCATATCCGAGTTTTATAGTAATTCCCCTTTTTAATTCTTCAGAATGAGTATCTGTCCATTTACCGCTTAACTTATAGAGCAAAGTTGTCTTTCCGTGATCTATATGGCCCACTATACCCACATTTAAAACATTATACTCTTGTTTTGAATCTTCGGATTTTATCATATGTTTTGTTAGAAAAAGGATATTTTAAAATGTATTGGTGCTGAGACTATGCAGAGATGATTGATTCGACATCTTTTTCTATAATATTTTTTGTTATTTGCTCTTCTTTTTTATTCTGATCTTGGAAAATCTCCCTTAATTTTTTTCCGCCTTCTTTGACTAGTTTCATGTTAATTTGGACTGTTTTTTCAAAAATTGTTTTCCCTCTTACAGTTTTCCTAAGTCTTACACCTTTTCTTTTGTTGTGCATTCCCCATCCCTTTTTTAATAATACTCTTCTTAATCCAATACCTTCAACTTCTTTATATAGGGGAAAACCCGAATTATCGCTTCCCCCTGTAATTTCAAATTCATATCCTTCAAAATCACGGCCTAATTCCTCCCCATTAACTTTGTCTCCAACTGATTTTCCAATTAAGAATTCTGCGTTAGATTCAGTTCTCCATGATATTCCTTTATCAGATATATTTATTTTAAATGCCATATTTATCCAATATTTTTGGGGTTTTTAAAACTTGCTCTATTTATTAATGATTTAATCAAATCTCTTTAGTCTAGATATTTCATCCAAGATTTTTAATTCATCCAAGTTCAACAAGTCTTTGTTATCTCTGAAATGTTTGACTATCTTTTTACTCATATCTGAATATAGATACTTTGTTTCATTTAATCGTCTTTCAAAATTAACTCCTGGAAGCGAAATCGCTAATTCCTGTCCTGATGAAGCTTCCTGAACAGATTCTTTTTCATGCTGCAGACTCTTAATTCTAGCTACTTCCTCTCCTTTATCGTCAATTAATGGAATTCCAACTCTAGCCTTGCCGCCAATTACTCGAATTCCGAAAATAGCAGGATTAGAGTTTCTAAAAACGAATTTGGGCAAAATCTCTAATTTACAAATTGTTTCTAACTCCATTAATCTTTCTTTTTCTATTTCTTTCGCTCTTATTTTCCTCCATTCATGCAAATTTTCAATTAGCTTATAAACTACATTATCAGTTAAAACTTTAACCTTGTTTAAATCTAGCCCATTTTCAACGGAAACATTAAATCCTAAAATTACTGAATTCAAAGGGGCAACGTCAAAATTAGCCTTTGCAGATATTACATCGCTTTTTCCAATAAGGCCTATACCTGCCTTAATTATTTTGATATTATCCTGCCTTAATAAGCACATTAGTGCATCCAAACTGCCTAACGAATCTGCCTTTACAATTAGGCCTTGTTTATCTAAGTTAACTGCTCCAGATATTTCTTTTTTAAAAGTTTTTTTTAGTTCCTCTAAATTATTATTAATTTTTTGAAATGACATTCCTGGAAGAATATCCTCTTTATTTGTGAAATGTATTCTCGCTCCAGACGCAGCATTGATACTCTTGACTGTCTTATATTTTAAGGCCAATGGCTCTATTTCTTCGAGAGCTCTAATCTTACTGATAATTGGATCAGAAAAGCTAGCAATAGCTATTTCATCTCCTACGTTTAAACTTCCGTCATATAAAATAGATTCTATATAGCTCATTGTTTTTTCTTTTTTAACTTCTAAAATAACGCCCTTTGCTTCATTAGAAATTCTTAATCTATCTTTTAAGAATCTTTGGCAAAGGCCACAAAGGATAAATAATAAATCAGAAATTCCTTCACCAGTTTTTGCAGAGCAGGGAACTATGACTACATTTTTGGTAAAATCCCTGATATTATAGTATAAGTCTGATTCAAATCCGTGATCGCTTAGACTGCCTTGAAATGTTAATAAGTCTTCTTGGAATTCCTGCGCTACATTAGTACTTTGATTATTAATTGAATTTTCTAAGTCCTGTTGTTTTTTCCAACCAGATATAGAATCAATTTTATTTAAGGCTATTAAGAATGGTGTTTTGTTTGCTTTTAGGATCTGCAATACTTCAGAAGTTTGAGGCTGAATGCCTTCTTTAACTGCTACGACAACAATAGCTAAATCAGCTAAGCTTCCGCCCCTCTTTCTCAAATTAGTAAAGGCTGAATGTCCAGGTGTATCAATAAATAGGAATCCTGGAATGTCTAATTTAATTTTTTGAGCATCGATTAACGGGCAAATTTCTTTTATTCTAGTCAAAGGGAACTTTGTATAAGATATTTTTTGTGTAATTCCTCCTGCTTCTGCTTTCTGGATTCTAGTTCCTCTAAAAAAGTCAAGAATTGAAGTTTTGCCATGATCTACATGACCCACTATAGTAACTATTGGCGATCTTAATTTCTCTGTTTCTATTTTCTTCTCCATTTCCTTTACCTCGCATATAAGTCTAATTGCAAGAGCATTTAAAAACATTTACATAGGCAAACAATTAGCTAATTACTTTTAATATAGTTTTAGACTAATATTAAACTTAAAGGGGGGAAATTGACAGGAAGTTGAGAAGCATTCTGCCATTGCCCCCTTTAAGCAAAAAGAGGTGATCAATATATGTACATTTCTGGCTTTTTAAGATTTATGAAAGAATGATTTTTTTTAAATTAAAACTCTTCTTCACTGGTATTATCCTCAGATTTTTGTTTTTCTTTTGGTTTCTGTATTTTTTCTCTAGAGGACTTTTCGTTACCTGGTGTTTTGTGCGTATTTTCTAGGGCTAATGAATTTTGGGTTATTTGTTCGAAATCTTTCTCATCAATGGAGTTAATTGCAGCTTTAAATGCTTTAAAATGCTCTGCTGGAATTTTAGTTCCTGCTTTTGTAAATCCGGTGTACCTTTCGCCCCTGACAAATTCCCGAATAGTTAATCCAATTCTTCCGCCGAAATCGTCAACTTTTATTAATATATCTGTGTCAGGATTTTTCGGAATTCTTTCAATATCTTTTTCCATAATTTAGAAGAGGAATTAGAATATATAAACATTCTTGTCATTGAAGAGTCTTGTGGTATCCGATTATTATTTCCTAACGATAAATTAATCCTCTTTGTCATATTT
>CAYXLD010000003.1:0-42283 GCA_964465795.1 Candidatus Woesearchaeota archaeon | reverse complement strand
CCAAGGGTGTCGGAGTTCACGCATTAAAAGGGATCGTTAGCTGGGTTAAGAACGTTAAAATAAACTAGCGATTCCGTATCAGATTGCAGCTATCAAAAAAGCGGCGTTGCGTGAGAGTAATCTCACGAAAAATAAAATCAGCTCATATCGGTGAACCCTTTTTACTTTAAATGTAGTAAGATGGTAATACCGAGGGAAGGTGATGATAAAAAATATATAATGCAGTATAGAAATATATAATAATCTAATAGTTTGCCAATAAATATGGGTAAACTCGTCGATATTATAGGCCTTACTGCAGGAGTCTTAGGTACAGTAGGTTTTGTCGTATACCCAATTACTTCTCTAATGATATGGGGGGAAAAGGAACGATTAAAAGATGCTGTTATAGAAAGAGGCGATATTGATAAAGACTCTAAGGTATCTGAAGACGAATGGAGAGAAGTGTATAGACAACTTGATCTCGAATATAATTTTTATAAAGGTAGCGATTTATCTTTAAAAGATCTAAGAAAGTATCTCTCTAATACTTCAAATTAAATATTTTAGCAAAATCATTTACCCCCGTAGAGACTTAGATTTTCTATAAATTAGAATAGGAACCGTCAGTTCCGATAAAATCTAGAATCATTTTAATAATGATTAACACGCTGATCGCCTTTTTATCTAAAAGATAAAAGCAAAAATCTATAAATCTATAGAAGTATATGCAAAAACCACTATTAGTATCAGAAGAAGTTCATAGAAAGTTAATAGAACTAAAAATGCAAGAGAAAGCTAAAAATATTGATTTTCTAATTGATAAACTCATCATTGAACATAAAAAACAAAAATTTCAAGAAGTAAGCGAACTCTTTAGAAAAAAACTAAAAGAAAGTGGAATGACTTTTAATGAATTGTTGAAAAGGTCAAAAAAGATAAGAGAGGAAATTGCTGATGAGCGGTTCCCACATTAAAGCTGTTGTAGATATTAATGTACTTTATATATCAGTTTATGACAAAGAAGGCAAGGCCGGAAGAATTATTCTGGCAGCTATGAATAATAAAATAAAATTGTTCTCCCCAGATTTAGTTAAGGAAGAATTAACAAGAGTTCTCAAAAGAGAATTAAAAGCAACTGATGAAGAGGCAGAATTTATTATTGAAAAATTACCGGTTACATGGATTGAAAAAGAAATCTATGGATCTGCATTAGAAAAAACAATAGTTAAAAAGAAGGGAGATAAAACTGTTGAAGCTTTAGCATTAATATTGAATTGTGGAATATTAACAGCCGATACTGATTTTGATAAAGTAAAACAAAAAATCGATGTTAATGAACTTCTTAAGCAATTAGAAGAAAGTGATAATAGATGAAAAGGATGAAGGTATAGTCCACACAAAACAAATAAATAAGTTTTGATTAAGTACGCGAGACAGTTTGTATGATATCTACTAGGCGCGTTATTGTCTGAGTGGAACGAGTATCTAGTACGAGAGGAACGGTACTCGGGTGCCTCTGGTTTACCAGTTGTTATGAAGCAGGCTGGGCAGCTACGCACTGATGGATAAGTCCTGAAAGCATCTAAGGACGAAGCCACCCGCAAGACGAGACAATTAAGGCCGTCAAAGAAGATGACGTTGATAGAGCCGATGTGTAAGATCCAAGGCAACGAGGATTTCAGCATGCAGCTACTAATAGCCTCATTTAGATCTCTAGTCAGAAGATTGTCTTTCCCCTTTGCTTTATTTGATTTTTTTATGCATTTCAGTTAACTAATTCATGATAAAGAAATAAGGCAGGTTTCTTAGAGAAAATCTTAAGTTCTTTTGGATGATAGTTTTATTCAAAGTCTTCATTCATTTCTTGTCTTTTATACCGAAAAAAATTCATTACAATATAAACTAATATAACTAAGCTAGCCACTACCATAAATCCAGTAGAATAAGGTCCTCTATATTTTAAATAAAAAGCATATCCTATTATAGTAGACCCAGTTATTCCAATGATAACTCCCAGATAAAGGTTTTTAATTATTATCGCCTTTGTCCACAATAAAAATCCAGTCATAAACAAACCAAACACAACGGAAAAAATTATTTCCTGCAAGCCAAAATTAAAATCTTTCTCATTCTCAGGTGATAATGCAACTGCTCCATTTCCAGGCCCAATATTTTGTCCTGATTTAACAGTGCTTAGCGAAACATAAAACACTATCCCAATAACTAGAAATATACCAAACAAGATCAGAGAAGACAGTCCGAATATTTTTTCTCTATTCTCTTTGATCTTACTAATTTCATCTCTTTTCATTTTTTTTAATAGAACAATAACTTTAAAAACTCTTATATTTTTCACTTTAGGTGAGTCGGATAGCTGATTACGGCATTATCCATTAAATTGGAGAGAATTTTAATGAATTCTAATGCTGAGGAAGGTCCGGACATCCTCGCTAATATCTTTTAGCGTGAAAAAGCGATCTGAAGAAATTCAGATTCCTGTGAGGGAAAGCTCCAGAACAGAAACGACACAGCTTTCACAAAGCAATGACCCCTGAGGTAAGCTAGGAAGTGGAAGAATTGATGAAACGGCTGTCTTCGCTGATGCAAGAGCCATAGCCGCTCGCTTATGTTCAATCACGCAAGTGTTGAACAGACAGAGAACATATTCCCTGTAGACAGATGTCAGCACAAACTGTTCGTTAGCTGAAATGCAAAATGAAGTTTGACAGAATCTGGCCTATTTCCGGCTCACATCTTTTTATAGTGAAATAGTCTAGAAGAATAATACAGCAATCCTTATGATGAAGAAGATCTTAAAGAGAAAAATCTGGCCTAATAAAGTTAATCAAACATAAGGATAAATATGCATTTTTAATAATCCGTTTCTATTTAGTTTTATGTCATAATCTCCATTCTTAATTCTATTCAATATATCCTCATAACAATTTCTATAATTTTCTCTCCCAAGTTCGATCCTAGCAGCATAATATCGTGGAAATTTTACACTTGCATAATATCTATTTCCTTCGCCGTTCTTTTCTCTCTCTAGAAAAAGTCTAAATTCTAATTTAGCTGGAAAAATTTCACTGGTTCCTATTCTTATGCTAAACCCTCTTTGTCTTAATTTTCTAATCTTCTTTCCATTTTTCCTTAAGAGTCCTAAACCGTTCATTTTAATCATATAATATATAAATAAATAAAGCAAATCTATATTAAAATATTTCTATTTCTATCAAGAGATTAAAAACATTTAAAAGCCATTAATTTCTTGTGTTTATAATGGAGGCGTAGCTCAGTGGGAGAGCACACGACTGAAGCTCGTGCTGTCGGGGGTTCGATTCCCTCCGCCTCCATTTCTTGAATCGAAAAGAAAAGTTTATATAATTAATAGTATAAATTAAAAAATATACGAAATGCCAGCTAAAACTAAACAATCAAAAAATTCAAGAAATCTCTTAAAAAGAAGAGGCATTATTACAATAAAAAATCAAAGAAAGGCTAATCTAAAAATTTAGGTATTGCCCTTCTTTTCTCAAATTTCGAATTCATTACAGGTACAACTTTTCTTGAGACTAATCTATTTAAGCTGTAAGGCATTCTTATTAGACTTATACGCCCTCGTGATACCCAAGGATCAATAGGATAAACTTTTTATTTAACTTATCTCTGTCTCTTATACTTAATAAATAAGCTTTCCTATCTAAAACATAAACATGGAAACCTTCTTCCAGGATAAATAATCCTAACCTTCCTAAAATCTTTCTCTAATTCTCTCTTCATTTTTTTAGCCCACAGAAATGCTTTAACTATACATTCATTACATATCTCCTACTTTTTTGGACATCTAAAATCCAAATTCTCACTGTCAATATCAAAAACCAATTCTTGCTCAATAAAATTATCAAACTTCAACCCATTTAGGATTCTTTTAGAATTAGAATAAATATTTCTATCATAATAAACATCTTCAGGCACATATTTTCTAATTTTTTCCTTTAATTTATCAAATGGAAAATATAACATATGTTTTCTATTTTTTTTATCTAAAATTATTCCAGTCTCTGTTCCTGCATCAATAGCGCATAACTGTAGCAACTTCATTTTATTTTTATGAAACCATTTCTTAATCTTAGAAATATCAAATTCTTCTTTATAAAATTGGATTCTTTCATTTAAACTTGAAACTCTAAACTCTCTATTTTTACCCATACCAATACATAGTCTTTATATTTTAATATTTTCTTGATTGCTGGTTGACACAACATTTATAAAACTCTTTATCTAATCTTTAAGATGCAAAAAGAGGTAAGTAATCAAGCTAATAATTTCGGATTGGCTTCCGTCATATTCGGAATTATTAGCCTAATGTTCGTTTTAGGAATAAACCTTCATGGAACAGCATTTGCTGTAGTGGGTTTAGTATTTGCATTAATACAAAGAAATAAATCAAACAATAAATGGGCTTTCTGGGGAATAATTCTAAACCTTGCAGGAATAGTTATCAACTTAGCAGTTTTTGTTTGGATATTAACCACAGTAGCAAGAAAGCTGCAAGAATTAGGAGTGTTAGATCAATTAACCCAGCTTCAAGAATTAGGAAGTCAACAATATGGGCAATAAGAAAGCAGCAGTTGAATTATCTATAGGAACAATAGTAATAATAGTCCTCGCAATGTCAATGTTGATTTTAGGTCTAGTTTTAATTAAAGGGATTTTTACAGGAGCCACTGACAATGTAGATGAAATTAATGAAAAAGTTAAAGAAGAGATAAAGAATTTATTTGTCGACGATAGTGAAAGAGCAATTCTTAAATTAACAGAAAGCACTGCAAAAGTTGAACAAGGATCAGAATTTGGCGTAGCATTTGGAGTAAGAAATACAGAAAAAGGATCAGTAGGATCACAAACATTTAGATACGATACATTATTAGACGATATAAACATCAGAGAAAATTGCGGAGTAACAAAAGAGGTCGCTGAAAAATGGATAAAATTTGGATCTGGTTCCCTATCTGTTCGCCCAGGAGATATTGGAGCAGAAAGGATTAAAGTATCTATTTCTGAAGATGCCCCCTTATGCGAAACGAAGTATCGTATAGTAATTTACCGCACCGATAAAGGGGAGTCGCAAAATTCTCCTTATGAAGATCTAAGTGTTTTTGTAAAAATAGAACCTCAAGGCTTATTTTAGAAACACCATATAAATACCCTTAAAAACCCTGTTTTTCTCGTATTTTAATGGAATTTAAAAATTATGAGAAATATAGGTGGTTTTACACTTCCTGTGGACACTTAGTTATAGGAGGAAAAAACGCAGAGCAGAATGAGCACATAATAACAACTTTAAAGAAATCAAAAAGGGACAAAATAGCAATGCATACAACAAAGCCAGGGAGTCCATTTTCTATTATATTGGTTGATCCAAAGAATATAGGAGAATCAGAGATAAAAGAGTGTGCAGTATTTACTGCTTGCTTTAGCAGAGCATGGAAGGATAAGCAAGATGAAACTTCAGTGGATATTTTTAAACTGTCTCAATTATATAAAAATCCGATTATGAAAACAGGAACTTGGGGAGTTAAAGGAAAAATAAAAAGAATGAAAGTAAATTTAGAGTTAGCATTAACAATACAAAAAAATAAATTAAGAGCCGTTCCTATAAATAGCGTTAAATCTAAAAAAGATATTATCCTTTATATTAAACCAGGAAAAATAGATAAGAGCCTAATACTATCAAGAACGAACGAGATATTAAAAAAAGCATTAAATAGGGAAGAGCTTATTAACGCTCTCCCAGCAGGAGGAATAGCTATAAATAAAAATGACTTTTGAATCAAAAATCCAGATTGGAAAAAATGGACTAACACAAGGAGTTATTAATTCTTTAAATCTAAGCTTTAAAACTCACGACCAAATAAGAATCTCTGTTTTAAAGGCAGCTGATAGAGACAAGGTAGAAATTGTAAACATAGCAGAAAAAATATTAGGTAAAGTAAATTATTATTGCAGCTTTAGAATTATAGGCTTTACAATAATACTTAGAAAAAAATCTGCTAAACTCAAATTACAAAAACACCAAGAGAAATCTTTATAAGCCCTGTTTTTCACTCTCATTTAATATTAATTAACATGATAGACATAAAAACAATTCATCCTGAAAAGTTTAATAAATATTTAGCTGAAGCATTAAAAAAAATCCCAGAATTTAAAAAGCCAGAATGGGTGGATTTTATAAAAAGTTCTGCCCATAAATCGCGGCCAGCTATTGAGCATGATTTCTGGTATAAAAGAGCGGCAAGTATACTTAGGCAAATATACGTAAGAGACATCGTAGGTGTTCAGAGACTTAGAACAAGGTATGGCGGCAGAAAAAAAAGAGGAGTTAAACCATCAGAATTTAGGAAATCTGGAGGAAAAATAATTAGAACTATTCTGCAGCAAGCAGAAAAAGCAAGTTTTTTAGAAAAATCAAAAGAGAAGAAAGCAGGAAGAAAGCTAACTACTAAAGGCAGAGAATTTCTTGAAGGAGCAACAAAATGACTAAACATTATCCAAAAAAAGTAAAACTTGCAAAAAAAAACAAACTAACAAAGTGGGCGCCATTTTGGGCAGTCGTTAGAAAATTCGGACCAGGAAAAAGAGTTCATCCTTCAAAAATAACTAAACAAAGAAGGCATTGGCGCAGAACTAAACTAAAAATAAAACCAAGAAGAGTCCATAAACAACATCTAGGATAAAATGGCAGAAGTTAAATCTTCGGAAAGAGAATATACAATACCTCTTAGAAGAGTCTGGCTTAAAGCTCCGGAATATGAAAGAGGCAGAAAAGCAATAAAAGCAATAAAGGAATTTATAGCCAAACACATGAAGGTTCCAGATCGCAACATAGATAAAGTAAAATTAGATATTTATCTAAATAACGAATTATGGTTTAGAGGCAGGAGACATCCTCCAGCAAAAGTCAAAGTAAGAGTTGTGAAAGAAAATGATTTGGTCAAAGTAGGTTTTGCAGAAATACCAGAATATGTAAGATTCAGCAAAGCAAAGATTGATAAGATTCATAAAAAAGAAAAAAAGAAAGAAGAAGCAAAACCTGAAAAAAAAGACGAGGCAAAAGTAGAAACAAAACCCTCTGAAGAAGAGAAGAAAGAGGAAAAAGAGAAAGAAATAGCTGTAGCAGAACAACATGCCAAAGAGGCTAAGTTGGATGCTAAAGCTCAGAAGCACCTTTCAAAAAAGAAAGAAGAAAGTTATCATAGAATGGCCTTGAAGAAATAATTTTATTGTCAGCATGCACAAAATACAATTAGAATTAAGAAAATTAGCTAAACTAGAAAAAATTCCCATATATAAAAATTTCTTCAAAACAGGCGCAGGGGAATATGGTGAAGGAGATGAATTCATAGGAGTTACAGTTCCTAACACAAGAAAAGTAGCAAGAAATAATGTTAGTATTTCATTCAATGAACTTCTTTCAATACTCAAGTCAGAAGTGCATGAAGACAGAATGTGCGCCCTGTTAATTTTAGTATATAAATTAGAAAAAGCAAAAGAGGAAAAAGAAAAAGAGCAAATAATTAATTTCTACACTAAATATCATCTTCATGGAAACAACTGGGATTTAATTGATTGTGTCGCCGACAAACTTTTAGGAAAATGGCTGATTGATAAAGACAAATCAATACTTTATGAATATGCGAAGTCAAAAAATATTTGGGAAAGAAGAATATCAATAATCTCAACATTTCATTTCATAAAGAATAATCAATTTCAAGATACTCTATCCATATCTAAAATTCTTCTTCATGACAAGCATGATTTGATACATAAGGCAGTTGGCTGGATGTTAAGAGAGACTGGAAAAAGAAATCTAAATGTCTTGGAGAATTTCTTGAAATCTAATTACAAAAGAATGCCAAGAACAATGTTAAGATATTCAATAGAAAAATTCCCAGAGGATAAAAGACAATCTTATTTTAAAGGAGAAATATAATTCTCTAATTATCTATTTTAGAAACAGGCCCCTCAATAATTCTAGAAACCGGTTTTCCAGTTCTCACACTCAATTCTTTTAACTTTTTTATAATCTTAATATTAAGAGTAATATCTATTCTTTTTCTTTCCCATAATTTCTCATTAGTTTTATCATAATGCTCCAGACTATCAAAAATATACTTATGTTTTTTTATTATTTTCTTTATATTTTTATTATTGAATCGCATTCTTTAATCTCAATTCTATATTTCTTACCCTATTGACATTCTTTGATGCAATTGAATGAGTATGATGCATAAGTAACTGGTCATTAGTGGTCTTATTATATTGTTCGGCAAAAGCCAATGCAATAAAAACAGCAGTTTTTTTATTTCCATCACTAAAAACATGATATACTAAAATAGCCCTAAATAAATAAGCCAATTTTTTGTACTTTCCCAACTTTTTATTATTTTGCGTATTTAGAGTAGAATCCAAACTAGCCTCATTTCTCAAGCTTCCTCCAAATCCATTATTGATTCTTATAATGCCTTCCTTACTAATTTTCATACACATAAATATAAGAGACTAAATCAACAGTTTAAAAATATCTTAAAGGAAATATTTAAATATAACTTAAAGTTATATTTAATATGGCAGTGATAACAAAAATAAGAGCGTTAGGCGGCTCTTTGGCAGTAACAATTCCAATAGAAATGGTGAGGGAGAAAAAGTTAAAAGAAGACGAAGAAGTAGAAATAGAAATAAAAAAACATAAAAAAGACTATTTTAGCGCATTAAAAGGCATAGGTAAATGGAATAGAAAAGAAGATAGAGCAAAAGACAGATTATGAATTCTTATATCATTGATACTTCAGCATGGATTGAATATTTGGACGGTAGCGAAAAAGGAGAGAAGATAAATAATATTTTAAAGTCTAATGAAAAAGTTTATATAATTCCAGTGATACTCTCAGAATTAATAAGCAAAGTTAAAAGATCAAATGGCAACATTGAGTTGGTATATGGCTCTTTAATTAAGAATTCAGAAATTTTAAGCCTTACCCCAAGGATTGCAAAAGAGGCAGGTTTATTGCATACCGAAGTAAAATTGACATTACCAAGTTTTTCATTAACCGATGCAACAATCATATGTTCAGCAAAGGCGTTTAAATTAAAAATACTAACAACTGACAATCATTTCAAGAAATTTAAAGAAACAATAATAATTTAACATGGAAAAACCAATTCAAGAACTGTTAAAATTTTCAATTATAAACATAGACAAGCCGACTGGTCCAACATCATTCTCTATATCAGATTTTGTTAGAAAATCTTTCAATCTTAGCAAAACATCCCATTTTGGAACTTTAGATCCTCAAGTAACAGGAGTTCTCCCGATAGCATTAGGCAGAGCATGTCGTTTAAACGAATATTTTATACATAAAGACAAAACTTACATAGGAATAATGCGCCTTCATAAAGAAATAAGCCAAAAAGAGTTAGAAAAGGTCATAAAAAACTTCATAGGAAAAATAATTCAAACTCCTCCAGTAAAATCTAGAGTAGCTAGAAAACCAAGAGAAAGAGAAGTAAAAACTTTTAAAATATTAGAAATAGAAAATAAAGACGTATTATTTGAAACTCATGTGCAGGCAGGAACCTATATCAGAAAACTTTGTGACGATATAGGAAAAGAAATCGGGGGAGCGCATATGCTAGAATTAAGAAGAATTCAGGCTTCAATTTTTCCCGAATCGCAGTCAATAAATCTTTATCAATTCGAAGAAGCAGTCGAAGAATACAAAAAAGGCAGCGAAGGAAAACTAAGAAATATTCTAATCCCCGCAGAATTCTGTATTCTAAAAATCATGCCGAAAATAGAGATAAAGGGATCTTCATTGAAGCCGATTCTAACAGGCAAACCTTTAATGAAATCAGACATAAATGAAAAATTGCCAGATGAAGAAATCTTCGCAGTTTTCCAAAAAAATGATTTTGTAGCTATAATGAAAAAAACAGAAGAAAAAGATATTATAGCAAGGCCGGAGTTTGTGCTTAATTAACTAGAAAAATTAAAGACAAAATCTGAAGAATGCACTCTAATTGAATAAAGAAAAATAATTAAATGCTAAACTAATCTCTAATTTATGAATATAGGCATAGATTTTGATGATGTAATAACTGATTTTACAGAAGCATTGATGAGTTACTACCATAAGAGATATGGAAAAAAAGTTAATTTAGATCAAATATTAATATGGGATTGGGGACTTTATTGGGGTGTACTGAGGGAAGAGGCGATTAAAAGAGTCGATGAATATCATGAAAGCCATAAAGTTGCAGAATTGCCGCCTTTAAAAGATGCAATTTCTTCTCTAAAAAAACTTTTAAAGAAGCATAAAGTATTCATCATTACAGGAAGGCCTGTAAGGTTTCAATATAAGGTTGAGGAATGGCTTCAACATCATCTTAATAAAAGATTAGAAGTAATTCATGCAGGAGAATTCCATATAGGCAGGAGAGCTACAAAAGCCGAAATATGCAAGGAGTTAAGCATCCCTTTAATTATAGAAGATGTAAAGGAAACGGCGCTTAGTTGTGCGGAAGCAGGTATTAAAGTAATTCTCTTCAATAAACCTTGGAATAAAAATTTTCATTATCATAATGTCTATCGTGTAGACAATTGGCACAATGCATTAAATGTTATAGAGAAACTAAATTCAGCTTAATTTCTTTTGACAAATAAAAAAGATTTACAAACATCTATTCTAAAGAGCACTATCCTAGAATGATTGATATGGGTTCTCCAGAAAAAGAAGTTTAAACAAAGCCCAATTCTTCAATAGCCTTAAATATCCTAATTCATAAATTCTCCCATGAGAGAATTCGTCTATTATTCAAGAACAGCCCCCACATCAGGCAACTTTCCAATAGAAGATTTGCAGAAAGCAGGAAGAATAGATATTGCTATTCATGTAATAATTGCATGTTTCTTTTTAAGCCATAAAATTCGTTCAGACGCAAAACTTAATTTAATTTTTGCAGGCATGCCAGACCCTCCAAAGCATATTGAAATGTCTCCTGTCTTAGACGGGCAAACAGGAATAGATAAGATATACTTGTCAAAAAAAGACGTTTCAGGAATATTAAAAAGAATTTTGTATAAATACCGTAAAGGCGAAAGAAAAGAAGTTTTCCCTGGCTATTGGATTCAAAAAAAAGGTTTTTTAGAATTAACTAATGATTTATCAAAACAAGGGAGAAATCTTTATATTCTTGATTCCAAAGGCGAAGATATTCGCAAAGTTGAAATAAAAAAAGACCCTGTTTTTATTCTCGGCGACCATAAAGGCCTCCCTTTAAAAGAACTAAAAAGATTAAAAAAAATCTGCACTCCGGTAACTTTAGGAAAAAGAACTTATTTTGCTTCTCAAGTTGTATCAATTGTAAATAATGAATTAGATAGAAGGGAAGATACTGGTTATTTATAGTAAGTAGGTGGAATCTCCCCTAATAAACGCGTAATTTTGCATATACTAATACCATGATATTCTTCAGGGATTTTTAATCCACTAGGGCAATCCATTCCTCTTTGTATATACACAGTCAAACAATCTTCATTAAATTTATCTAGTGGAGCAAAATAATCAATTCTTTCTCTTTTATCAACTCCAACATAAAAAATATAAAAATCGTTATTATTTCCATTCAGCATAAATTCTTTTTTAAATTTCTCTCTTATCAGGATTATATCCCTAAAACCATTAACCACAATCCAATTAGACAACTTTAAGTTATAAACTTTTATACTAGAATCTTAACGGATATAGATTGATTTTAATCATTAAAAACACTATATTCAGAGCATAATAATAATTATAAAGCTAATAATTTCATAGTTAGAATGGTAAAAGGAGCCGCAATTAAATTTACTTCTTATGATGATTCAGCAAATAAACTTCTAAATCTTCTAAAAGTTCAATCAGAGCTTAAAAAATATGATAAAATAGTTTTAAAGCCATACATTAAGGATGCAGAATCTTTTACACCTTCTGCATTTGTTGAAGCAGTATTAAAATTTTGTTTAAACAATAAAAACCCCGTTTCAGAAGTCTTTATTGCAGAAGGTGTTGATGGTTCAGACACAACAGATTTATTTGAATCTATAGGATATAAAAAACTTTCAGAAAAATATTCTATCGGACTGATTGATTTAAACGATACAGAAGTGGAAGAATTAATAAATGGGGAATTTTTAAAATCAGAATCTATAAAATATCCAAAAATTCTCCTGGAAAGCTGCGTAATTTCTCTCCCAATATTAAAAGAAGATGACGAAACAGAGCTCATTACATCTTTGTCAAATATGCTTGGGGCATATCCTTCAAAATATTATTCAGGTTTTTTTTCATTAAAAAAGAACAAAATAAGAAAATGGCCGATTAAATTTTCAATTCACGATATTTTAAAATGCAAGATGCCTAATTTTGCAGTAATTGATGCTTCTAAACAAGGCCAGTTATTGGCAGGTCTACCTTTAGAAATAGATAAGCAGGCATCAAAACTTTTGGGTAAAGAATGGAGATCAATTTCTCATTTAAGATTAATAGATGAATCATTTTCGTCTAAATTATTATCCGAAAAAAGAGAAGCGCAGAAGATAGATAGTACTAAATATGAAAAAATGTCTAATTCAGGCTGATTATGCCAAAGGCCCAATTTATAAGAACTGGCTAGTTGAAGAATATAATAAAAAAGTTAGATTAGATTTTAAAGATAATCCAAATTTAAAGGTGTTCTATTTTGGAGATACATTTGATAAAGATTCAGAAGAAGATATTTCTTTAGCAGGATCAAATCCATTTGCAGCAGTTTTATTTAGTGAAATGATAGGAGAAGAATCCAGAATACAAAGATTATCTGATATGGAGTTAATTTTAAAGCAATATGCCGCAAAAAATAATGAGCTTCATTTAATAGGCGGGGTAAGTTTAGATGTCGGATTAGCTTTATTAACAGAAGGTCCGCCAAATAAGAACCTAAATAGGAGTTTACTCAAGGAAATCAGAGAAAAGCAAGGATATGACCTTCCAACAGGCCCTAAAATGCTGAATCTGACAGATCTAAAATTAGTCAATGACCCAGAATCAGAATATGGGTTATCATTTGAATTAAAACCAGCTGCAAAAATTATTAACGCACCAGTACTTCTTGAAGATGGGCATTCATTCTTATTAAGAGACATCGATATAGAAACCGGTCTTCCTAAAAGAACATATACAGGGAATGGGTCAAGAAGTTTTATTAGGGGTTGGAATGGTCTTACACGGATTTATGTTGCATATAAGGCAATACACACAAATATTGATGATCTTGCAAAATCTTCATGCACGCGCAATAGGATATTGATTGTAAAAGAAAAGTAAAAATATATTAATCCATTAATTTTAACTAAAATATGAAAAAATCATTAAGATTGTATCTAACAGGCACAGTTCAAGGCCTTTTTTTCAGGCAATTTATAAAAGATAATGCCGACAAACACAATGTTAAAGGCTATGTTAGAAATATGGAGGATGGCCGAGTAGAGGTCTTTCTAGAAGGAGACAAGGATAATGTTGACGCAATGGTTCTTATCTGTAAAGCAGGACCAAGACACGCAAATATTAGAAATATGCAGGAAAAAGAAGAGCCATTCCAAGACTTTAAAGAGTTTAAGATATTAAGATTTTGATGAAAAAGCGCAATATAAAATCATTAAAAATTTTTATAATATCTGCATTAATAATAATTTTGCTTTTAGTTTTATTTTTTCCATATCAATCATTAAATAGCAATTCAAATAATGTTTGTATAAGATCTAAATGCTTTAAGGCTGAATTAGCTGAAACTTCAGAAAAACACCAAAAAGGCTTGATGTTTCGAGAATATCTAGATCAAAATGCAGGAATGTTATTTATCTTTGAAGAAGAAGAAATTTATCCATTTTGGATGAAGAATACTTTAATCCCATTAGACATAATATGGATAAATAAGGATAAAGAAATTATCTATATTGAAGAAAACGTCCCCCCATGCAAAGCAGACCCTTGTTTATCTTACTCTCCAAATAAAGAGGCTCTATATGTTTTAGAAACAAATGCCAATTTAGCAGAAAAATACTCTTTTAAGGAAGGAGATAAAATAACTACTATTATCGAATAATATTTAAACCACTATTCTTTTAAATTAAAAATGGGAAGACAGGAAGAAATAATAAATGAGCGTTTGAGAAAACTTAATGAGTTAAAGAAAGCAGGCATAAATCCCTATCCTAATAAATACGATGCAAAAAATTATGCTCAAAATCTTCAAGAAAAATACAAATCCATCAAGCCAGCAAAATATACAAAAGACAAAGTAAAAATAGCAGGAAGGTTAATGATTTCTAGAGATTTAGGCAAAATAGCCTTTGGCACTATTCAGGACAGCACAGGGAAAATTCAGATAGTTTTACAAGAAAAAGAAACTCCAAATAAAGTAAGAGAATTTTTTAAGAAATACATTGATGCAGGAGATTTTGTTGGCATCGAGGGTTCAATATTCAGAACAAAGCGTGGAGAATTATCAGTCTTAGTAAAAAATCTCACATTATTAACAAAATCAATTCTGCCTCTGCCTGAAAAATGGCATGGCCTTCAAGATGATGAAGAAAAATTAAGGAAGCGCTATTTAGATATTTTAATAAATCCAGAAGTTAAACAAGTATTTATAAGAAAAAGCAAATTCTGGAATACTATGCGTTCCTTCCTTGTTTCTAAGGGTTTTTTGGAAGTTGAAACTCCTATCTTAGAAAGTTCAGCAGGAGGTGCAGCAGCAACACCCTTCAAAACACATCACAATTCCTTAAATCTTGATGTATATCTAAGAATATCAATGGGCGAACTATGGCAGAAAAAATTAATGATTGCAGGATACGGCAAAACATTCGAAATTGGAAGACAGTTTAGAAATGAAGGAATGGATGCAGAACATTTGCAGGATTACACACAAATGGAGTTCTATTGGGCGTATGCAAATTATGAAGATGGGATGAAATTAGTTCAAGAATTATATAAGACAATTGCAAAAGAAACATTTGGAACAACAAAATTTGAAAGAAACAAATTAAAATTTGATCTAGCTAAAAAATGGACTGTTATTGACTATGCAAGCGAAATTAAAAAACAGACAAAAATAGACTTATTTAATACAACGAAAGAAAAAATAGAGTCAAAACTAAATGAATTAAATATAGAATATGAGAAGAATCTTGACAAACCAAGACTGATAGATATACTCTGGAAATATTGCAGAAAAAAAATTTCAGGACCAGCATTTTTAACAGGCCAATTAGTCGAAGTCTCGCCTTTAGCAAAAAGAAATTCTAAAGATCAAAGAAAGGTAGAGCAGTTCCAAGTAATACTTGCAGGAAGCGAAGTAGGCAACGGTTATTCTGAACTAAACGATCCGTTAGATCAAGAATCTCGTTTCAAAGAACAGCAAAAAATGAAAGAATCAGGTGATCTAGAGGCGCATTCTCACGATTTTGAATTTGTAGAGGCACTAAAATACGGCATGCCCCCAACCTGCGGATTTGGGGTATCAGAAAGATTATTCGCTTTTCTGGAAGGAAAGCCGATAAGAGAAACAGTGATTTTCCCTTTAATGAAACCTTCTCATTCAAAAAACGATGATTCCGGATCTACATCTAATAATAAAGATAATATTTCTACTAATCAGGGCATCGGAAAAATCCCTCCGAGAGAGGAGGCATTAGGTCTTCTTAAAGAATATGTAAAATCAGAAAGTCTATTTAATCATTGTTTATGTGTCGAAGCATCAATGAGAGCATATGCTAAAAAATATAATCAAGATTTGGATCTTTGGGGAATAGCAGGATTATTGCATGATTTTGATTATGAAAGATTCCCTGATGAACATCCAATTCCTGGAGTTGAGATTCTAAAAAAAAGAAAATATTCTGAGAGCATTATTCGTGCAATTTTAAGCCATGCTCATGAAAGGACAAAAGTTATGCCGCAAACTATTTTAGACAAGGCGCTTATTGCAGTTGATGAATTATCAGGGTTGATAACCGCACTTGCCAAAGTAAGGCCTGACAGGTATAATGGGATGAATGCTGATTCTGTAGAGAAAGCTTTGAAAAAAAAAGGTTTCGCAGAAAAAATAAATAGAAGCGAGATAGAAACTGGAATAAAACAATTAAATGTTGATCGAAAAGAACATTTCGAACTAATAATAGAAGCTCTGAAAAAATTAAATGAAAAAAAGGAGGAAAAATAAATGTCAAGCGGTATAAATCTGATAATAAAAAGTAAAATAAAATCAGCAGTTCCCGATATGAGCGTGGCAGCAGAGGTGGCAGAAGCGCTTAATAAAAAGGCAATTCAAATTCTAGACGAAGCAGCTAAAAGAGCAAAGCTCAACGGCAGAAGAACTGTTCAAGCAAGAGATTTGTAATTATTGATCCAATAAAAATTCCGCATTGGTCAAAATCTTTATTCTTAAATATTCCTTTTAATTTAAGAGATACGAATCTCCAGTGATTATGTAATCAGCTTTGCCTATAATAGCCGATTCCAAAATAAAGTTATCATTATGGTCTTCTTTTATAACTTTAGAATTAAAAGATGTTATAAATTTTCCAGGATACGCAGATGATAAAGTCAGGTTTAGAGATTTAATGGAGGGTCTGGTTTATGAGGCAATTATAACTGCTGAAGGGCAAGGAAGTATAATCATAAAAGGAGAAAGTTATAGCTTGAGTTATCATGATGATAAAAATGCCCTAGACGAAGAACATATAGTCATAAATGGAAAAAATGTTCGAGAAGATGAAATTGTGATACTAGAAGACGTTGATAATACATTCATATTAGATGTTAGTGGAGTTGATATTATCTCTTGCAAAAATATAGGCATAAGAAAATAAGGGAAATATTGCTCTCCTGATGAGTTTTGGATAGATCAAAAAGAAACCGGCTTAACTTGCGATAATAATTTCGAATGCTCAAGCAACGTATGTGTATCAAGCCAATGTATTAGTGAAGGACTAATACAGAAAATAATAAATTGGTTTAGGGGATTATTTGGTTTCGATTAGGATTTAGAAAGTCTAATCAAATTGAGCCATAATAATTACTAATGCTAATTTTAACTTTGACATTAAGTAACTTTAGAAATTATTTTCACTTTATATCCAATAACCATTTCCAAATTGGGACAAATTTTATTTTTCCCAATTCAAATTTTTCTTCCGATTCATAATCCCAAGTTATAATAAGAAGATGTTTGCACTTTAATTCTTTACTTGCTTTTATCAGAGAGTTAATCTCCCTTTCTTTTACCTCTTCTTTTGAATTTATATAACTGACTTGAATTAAACTTTCTATTTTTTTGTCTTTTTTTAAAACAAAATCTACTTCATTCTGTAGATAATCTTTCCAGTAATAAACTTCAAGATTTTTGTCTATAGACTTTCTTCGTTGCAGTTCTAATGCAACTTCATTCTCAATAATCTTTCCCTTATTTTCTGAAAACTTAAAACCAATAGAATTAATTAAGCCACAATCTATGCAATAAACCTTTTTAGGAGCTATAAACTGCTGTTTCAACTTAAAATCAAACTTTTCTAATTTGAATATTAAAAAAACATTTTCAAGATACGAAATCCAATTCGATATTGTAGATACATGCTTTATATTAAATATTCTTGCCAATTTACTATAGGTTATCTCTTCAGAAGAATTTGTTATTAAATATCTGGCTAATTTTTTAATTTCTTCTTTCTTCGTTATATTATGCCTCAACAAAATATCTTTGGTAACTATGTCTTCATAAATTCTTGAAATCATTCCTTTCCCAAGTTTATATGCCTCTGGAAATCCGCCTATTTCAAGATATTCTTGCAGAAACTTCATAATTTCGGCTTTTTCTTGTGTTGTATATACTTTATTTTCCTTGAATCCCCTTAACTTCAAAAATTCTTTAAAAGAAAATGGAAATAATAATCTGTCAAGATACCTGCCAGTTAAGTGAGTTGATAGCTCTCCTGATAAAAGTTTAGAATTGCTTCCTGTTAAAATTATCTTTTTTGTTCTTCTTAATCTATTAACAAATAATTCCCAATTATCTACATTTTGTATTTCGTCTAAAATTATAAATTCTATATCTCCATAGATCTCATAAAAAGATTCTAAAATTTTGTTTAAATCTTCGCTTTTTAATCCTGAAAGTCTTTCATCGTCAAAATTAATATATGCAAATTTATGTTGTTTTGCCAATAAATACGAAAAAATAGACTTGCCACATCTCCTTATTCCTAAAATAGCAAGTATGTTTGGATACTTTAAAGATTCTTTAGATTTTTCTAAGTTGGTCCTTTCTACTATCTTCTCTTCTTTCTCTATTTTCTCAAGTTCCTCTCGCTGTTCTTTTATTATACTTTTGAAATCCATATTATACTAATAGAAAACTTATTTATAAAGCTTTCTATTATTATTATAAAGCTTTATGGCTAACCCTTTTCGGAAACTTATCTTTAATTAAGTAAGAGTTAACCTTGTTAATAATCAAATTCTTTATTATTTTGCCTTAGAAAAGTGTCTAATGCACTAAGCTACCCCATATCAATTAATCATGTCTTGAAAAAGGGTTATGCAAAATGGGCAAATAAATTTAAACTAGCCTTTTCTTTCTATGAAATGTCAAACAGAGCTAAAGGCTCAAGAGTTGAAAGGGAGCTGATACAATTATTCACTGAAAATAGCTGGCGTGCTGTTCGAGTCGCAGGCTCCGGAGTTGGAGAAGATTCGCCCTGCGATTTAGTGGCAGCAAAACTTGGAAAAAAAGCCTATACTATTGAAGTAAAATCAAGCAAGAAAACTTCTATTTACATAACAAAACAGCAGATAGAAGATTTTATTTTATTCTCCAGTATTATCGGCTTAACTCCAGTAATAGCCTTAAGGTTCAATAGAGAAGGCTGGTTTTTCATAGACCCAAAAAAAAACCTCAAAGACACTGGCAAGTTATGGGCAATAAGTTTAGAAACAGCGAGAGAAAAAGGCAGGAGATTCGCACAATTTTTTGAAAAAGGGATTTCAAAAAAATTCCTGGCCAGAGAAGATAATAGCATCGCAGAAGAAATTATTAATGAAATGGATAAAGAGGATTTTAATAAATTAAACATTTAATTCTAATTCATTCAGAGCCCTATTTATTTCTTCTTCAACAAAATAAAATTTCTTATCATCTAAAAAGTCCTTCTTTTCTAATTCTTCAATTAATTTTTTTCTTAAGTCTTTTTCAATTAAGATTAAATAATTTCTATTAAAATTTACTTCTAAAGAAACCTTTTTAGCTAGGTTAAAAAAGTTAATTGCTTCTTCAGCATAATAGTCTTCTTTATTAACAATATTTCCGATTTTATGGGATAAAGAGTAGACTAATAATTTAACTAATCTATAAATCTTCCGCTATTAGCTTCAACCCTTCCTCAATTCTTAAAAGAAGCTTTGCAGTAATCATCTTAGCAGGCTTATTCAATATCTTTTCATCTAAGCGTAGCTTGTCAATAATATATTTTGCCTGTCTTTTGGTTTTCCCAGTTTTATTTAGGGCCCTTACAATAGAATTCTTTACTTTACCTTCTCCAAAGGCAATATCCAAAATTATTCTATCCAAATAATTTATTTTATTTTTCTTCTCTAATTTTATTAAAACAGAATCAACCCTAGGCATTGGCTCAAAGCTTTCTCTAGGAATATCAATTATCTCTTCAATTTTATAAAATTTCTCGGCAATTAATCCAATTTTAGAATCAGAAAATAAAAGCTTCTTGAAGTTCTCTCCAATAATCAAAATAAGTTCTTTAATATCCTCTTTAATTGCCTTATTAATTACTTCTTCAGACAAATAATAAGGAATATTCGAAACAATTTTACCATATACTTTCCACGAATAATTTAAAGCGTTGTCAAAGATAATTGTCAAATTTTTATATTTCATCCCCAAAGAAATTAATTTATCCTTGAATCTTTCATCAATCTCAAAAGCTAAAACCTTACCAGATTCTTCAGCTAATTTTTCAGTTAATTTTCCTGTTCCAGCGCCTATTTCAATAATCTTATCTTTCTTTTTTAATTTAGCTTCTAAGATCTCTCTCTTTAATATATTTTCATCGATTAAGAAGTGCTGCCCTTTGTCAAAATCAAAATCATCCATATATTTCAGCGTCACTATTATTTAATTAGTTTTCCTGATCAATTCGACAGAATTAATAACGATATTGCATTCATTTGGAGATGGCTGATTTTTATAAAGGTCTCCGCATTTTATATAATAGGCCTTATTATCCTGCCATTCTATAAAATGATTTGTCTTAATAGAAGGATTGCTGTATATCATAGGCAGTCCTTCATCAAAAACATAATTACAGCTGGTTAAAGAATAAACACACTCAGCCTCCTCGTTAGTGACTATCTTTAATCCTTCTTCTTTATAAGCTCTTGTAATAATAGGCGATTGCTTATCAATCTGAACAGCAAATTCAGTGCTGCTCTCTGCACTGTTCCCCCCATAATCAATGCATCTAAAGAAATACTTGTAATTTCCTGAAATTAAGTCTAATTTTTGTCTATGTTCAAAGCTGTTTGTCCCAAACATCGCAATATAACTGTCCGGCAATCCAGCAGTTGAGAAATAACATATAGACTTTCCTTCTTCAGCCCCATCATCTGTCTTTACAATCAAATCTACAGTAACTGTATCAGTACTGCCAAAAATTGTCCCATTAGGAGCAGTACTTAAGATGTTCAATGGCTGCGACCCCTTCAAAACTAATTCGTGGCTTTGTGTATTTACATTTCTTTCATTTTCAGGCTTGTCAGGCTGATCCTTGCATCTAAAGTAAAACTTATTGTCCTGCTGATTCTTTATTCCTGTAAGATTTCCAGAACAAACATAATTCAGATCAGAATTAATTTGGAAGGTTTCAGTAGAACACGACATAGAGTTCTCCATGTCAGTATAGGACTTGCTGTCTCTGCTCCATTTGCATTCAGCAGGCTCATTTGTATAAACTTCAATTGGAATTTTGTCTGCATTATTCCTAACAAATCCGCCCGACTTTATGCTTGTTCCTTCTATAACAGGCGGTGTTGTATCAGGGCTTTTATCAACACAGAAATTAAATACAAATTTATCAACATTTTCATTTCCATTTGCATCCCTGCACTGTACAAACAAACTGAAGAATCCGTTATTTTTCAATTCAGGCGCTAATCCTTCTGCAGTTTCGCCAGTTTCAGGCGCAGGCAGTTTTATTTTTTGAGTATGATTATATCTATGGTAATTGCTTCCTCCAAAATAAAATTCCATATTCTCAAAGGTTTTATTTGGATTATAATCTATCTTGCATTGTGCTGGCTCATTTAGAATAACTCCAAACTCCAATGGAGTAAACGCTTGAATGCATCCTTCTTTTGCTCCGACTTTAGTTATTTTAACTCCTCTATTTGGAGGCCTTATAGTATTATCAGGAATATAAGACAAGCCAGAAGGCTTCAATGCCTCTGTCCAAGGCGAGATAGTGGGCGAATTTACATCTTTAGGATTTACCCAAACACATCTTTCTTCATTTGTTCCAGGGTTTAATAATTGGCACGCCTGTCCAAGACTCCTGCATCTATATTCAGAGCAAGGCCTAAATGAATCTTTATTACATTCTTCACATTTCGCCCCTCCAATTGGCGGCTCAAATGGCAAACACTGAAAACTCACAAGTTTTTTACTTTCTTTCGAATACATCAATACAAAAACTGCAACTGCAATTATTGCCCCTATTGCTCCTGCTGTCCAAGGCCCAATAGACCCACCAATAGCCTCCGTAAGTATTCCCCCACTTCCAGGAGTTCCTGCCTGTGCCGCCCCAAACAATCCATAGGCTGCCTTTCCGCCAACAATTCCAGCAGCAGCAGCAACACTCAAAGTATTAGTCAAGTCAGCATCAAGCCCAGCTAAATTACCAACAAGCTGAATAATTCCAACAACTGCCACTGACCAAACCACTCCCTGAATTAAATTACCAAAAAAGAAATTACTGCTAAAAAATCCTAAATTAAAACCAAATGGCTCATATGAATAAGGCGCACTCCCGCTAACAATCTGATTATTTTGTAAAACTGGGTTTTTTATATACGGGCTTAATGCATCTCCAGCTTCAACAGTCAACTGCCCATCATTACCAACAAAATTTTTAATTGAAGAAGGATTCCCTATGGCTTCTGAGATGCTGTAATCTTGTCCTTGAAAACTAAATGTCTTTCCCCAATATTGTTGCTGAAGTGAAGAAATAGACTCAACATCCCCCCCCTTAAGTGTTGCAGAATCAAAATTTTTCCATCCAACCTCTCTCCCTGAACTAGTTACTCCAATCTGCGACCCGTCCGATGCAGTACCTTTCCATAAAACCTTTACAGGTTCACTTATTACCTCTCCAGTCTTAATATCTCTTACCCCTTGCAATTTAAAAACAGATTCTCCTTTAATAAGATTCAAAGCCCCAGCATCACTAGGAACTACGATAATCTGTGCACTAACAAGCACCCCGTTCAATAAAACAGCAAGACTAATTGATGCTAAGATTAACAATAAGGCCTCACAAACAGCAAGATAACAAATAGATATGCTTCTCTTTTTCATGAATAATTTAAACTAATCTTGCTTATAAATATTGCGAGTAGAATTATCTCTTTCTTATTGGTAATGCCGGCCCCAGATCAGTATGTTTTGTCTCAGGAGGAACATACATAGGACTATTCTTATTAATAGGCAATACAGGACCTAGATCAGTATGTTTTGTCCCAGGAGGAACATAATTATCTTCCTCATTTGAATCTTTATCTATAATAATCTGATCTCTTCCTTCCCTAGCAATATTATAATCGTAGATAATGTCTCCGGTATATCCAGCGATGGAACGTTGCTCAGGTGTTAAATTCTTATTTATCCTTGCATTGCCCCCTAAAACATACCCTAGAGCTCTCTCTTCCTGTTCAGGTGTAGCATTACATCCACATAAAACTCCTGCTAATCCTAAACTTACAAAACTTATATAACTTCTTAACTTTTTCATATTTTACATAAACATAAGAAGTATATAAATCTTCCTATCTGTTATAACTATTTAGGAATAATAAATATAAAAACTGATCATTAGAAATTCTTAGTCTTTCCCTCTTTTCTAATCATAGAAAAGAAAGAAGTTTATTATTTATAAATATTGGCTATTATCCTCTGTCAGGAGTTTGACTGAAAAATGGCTAATGATAATCAATTTATACAGAATATGCTTCAACAAATTATCCTGCCTAAATATAATAATAAATTAGAAAAACAATCACTTAAGATCTTCCCAAAAGAATATCTGGAGGGACCGTGCATACCTTTCATATTCTCCACATAAAATAATCAATAGTTAAAGTTTATATTACATTAAGAGAAAAATAAAGATTTCTTATTCAAAAAGCAATCAAACTTCTTTTTATTTGTCAGATCGAGATTTAATCAATCCCGACAAGGAGCTATTATTTGTATTCTGCTATTCCTAAAACCTATATTCTGCACCAATTTTTAAATATACTTTTTTTCGTCTATAAAGTATTCGTTCATAATTTTGTCTCGTGTTTGACAGCCATATAAAATTCCATCTTTAATAAAAAATCCTTTTAGTGAAGAATTTGTGTTTGGCTGTTGAGTTTTGGGCTTAGTTTCCTCTATTCCCGGAAATCCCATTATATCTCTAAATACAAAATTACTCACATCCTGTGGGCCGCCATGTGCGACACATCCGCTCAAATATAAAGAACTTCCTAAAACTCCAGCTAAAGCTAAATCCTTAAATCTCTTCCCGCTTTCCCTGATTATATCGCCCAAATTCATGTCTTTCCCAAGATATTGACATTATTTAAACTTTGTTATTACTAAATAGTTACACAATAACAATATTTTTAGCCTTATCAATAAAATCAATCGCTCTCAATTGTAATCTTTCTACATCATTTTTATCAAATTTATATTTTGTCGAATAACTCGCTTCTTCCCTTTTATTCTTTACCTGTATATAAAAAAGCAAATCCTGATAATTGATAAAAAACGAGTTAATTAAATCTAAATCTTCTTTTGTAATCTCATTCCCATTTATTTCTTCTCCATAATATTCCTTAATCAAAACACAAATAGTAGCATCATTATTTTTAGAAGAATATCCTTTAGAAAGAATCAAAGCCAATGCAATATGATAAACGGCATAATAACATCCAGTTATGCACCAATCAAAATAACCAAGTTTCAGGTTATCATATACAAATTTTAAATTACGTTCAGATTTCTCAATATGGCCTTTTATTTCATGAATATCTTTAGGCTGTCTTTTGATTATTCTTCTAGCTTCATAATACTTCATTTTGTTTTCAACTAATCTAGAATTATCAATAAGTTTATTCAAATCACTAATATCCATAGAACACCTCATAAAAATGAAGATGATTAAATATAGGATAACCGCTAGATACTGCAGATTGTATTACCTTATCTTCAGACATCTTCAATTCTTTTAGAAATTTATTATAATTTATCTGTATTGCACTTATTTTAATTCCTGTCTGTGAAGCCGCATAATCTTCCGAGTTTTCCGTTTTTATCTTTCTATTAACAACTAATAATAAATCCATATCAGATTTATCGCTAAAAGTTTCCTTGGCAGTTGACCCAAATAGAACAGCCATAATTGGCTTTTCCTCTAAATTTTTTAAAAAATGAATTAAGGCATTTTTTCTTTTGTTTGGTAATTTATCAAATTTTTCAAGATCAAACATCGAAAATACTAGATAGATTTTATTATTCTTTTTTATCTGATATTTCCTCAAATTTCCATCCCTTGCAGAACTTAACATATCTTCCTTTTCCAGCTGGTTTAGAAATCTTGTAGCACTATTTTCATTTAACTTTGTTTTTCTAGCTATGTCTCTTAAATGAAGCTGAAAATTTTTCCCTTTGTAAAAAAGCATTAATATTTTTCTATATCCAGTTTTTAATATTGTTTCCATATTTTAAACAATCGTTTAACTTATTTAAACATTTCGGTTTCCAGCTGAGAATTTATTTTTCGTGTTCTTCAATTTACAGCACAAGCCGTGCCAGCCAAAGCCAAACTCCCATTCAAAATAAAAGCAACTGCAAAACTCATACTTACCAAACAATCTAAGTATCATTAGAAGAAAGAATCTATAATTATATAAACTATATTATCTCTAAAAATAAGAAATAGAATGGCACAAGAATTAACAAACCTAGATAAAATAGAACAAATGAAAAGAAAATTAGAGATTATGGTAGTTGGGAGACTGAGAAAAAAAGCCAATATACTGAAGGCCATAAAAATCCAGGATAATTTAAGTAAAAAAAGTGGTTCATGGAAAGGGGCAGAAGAAATCAGAAAATGGAGAGAGAAGATCTAGTTCTTGACGCCCCCGTTATAATTAAATGGTTCACGCAAGAAGAAGATAAAGAAAGAGCAATTGAATTAAGAGAGAAATTTATTAAAGGAGATGTAGAAATAGTATGTCCTGATCTTATTCTTTATGAATTAACTAATGCATTGCGCCATAATCAAAAATTTAATCAAGAAGATGTAGAAAAAGCCGCAGAAAGTTTGTCTGAAATGGAATTAACAATCGTGCTTCCTCTCACTAAAATCAATTTCAGCAGGCGCACCGCCCATATTAAGCACAATTTTATTGCCATCTTTATATGAAAAAGCTTTCTTTCTCGGAATAGTCAAGTCATAAGCAACAAATATAATATTATCTGTTGGAGAAAATTCATGGAAATCTTCTGCGTTTTTTATACCTTTAAAATCGTAAGGATAATCACTCTTTCCATTATTATCAATATCTCTTACCTCACTGCATAAAAAATATTTCACTCTACTTTCACTCTTTACAGAAGCATTATCAACAGATCTATTGTTTGAATATTGACTATTTTCACTATCGAAAACAGTTCCGCCAAAAAGTAATTTGCTTGAATTTAAAGGACCAGGTTCTAAACCAACACAGCCAGTTAAAGAGCTTCCTAATCCAAATACTAAAGCTATTTTCCTGCTATTTTCCTTGATTATATCAATTAATTCCATGTTTTTTCTAAGAAAGAAGACTATTTAAATTTTATGTTTTGTCACTACTATTAAAAAGTTATAAAAAATATTTTATTTATTTCTTTTTCACGCTTACTTCATATCCTTTCTTATATCCTTCATCCCCAACCCAATTAATATTAGGTCCGCAATCTCCCAAGCTTACACAAATATCTGCTCTTTGTTTTGCCCAGGAAGCATCTAAACATTCGCAGTTTTTCTCGCATTTCTCGCCGCCAAATAAGTCCTTCTCAAATGTTACAATGCATTGTGCATTTCCTTGAGAGCATGTGCCTTTAGCTTCCTCTCCTTCCCAGAACTTCAATCCAGGAGGGTTTTTAGGAAGGCACGCGCCATCATTTGCAGCCCCCTTTATAAACAATTGAGTATTAGATTTCCATAAACAATCTCTTCTATCTATATTCTCGCAGTCATTTTTATTGTCCTGCGTTGTACAATCCTGCCATCTATTAACCATGCATGCTGCCTGTGCAAAATTTCCTAAAGAAGTTTCTATTTTATCTTCAATGCATTCTTCCTGTCTGAAGTCAGCGCACTGTTCTAAAACTTCTTCTCCGTTAATGCATATATGTTTGAAAAACCTGCTTCCGACTGCATTAACCCCTTTATTAGTAGAGCCTTCGTCATTATAAACGCACCACGATTCTCCATGTTTATATGATTTCCCATTTTGCGTATTCTTGCAGTTTAAGTCAGCGCATATATTATCTCCATAAGTTGCTCTCGCCGTGCTTGTTTCGCTCTGCCTGCAATAGCTCCCCAATAAATAATTGCAATTTCCACAAGAAGGGGAATTCGAATTTGCAGAATTTGATCCGCATGCTTCTATTTTGCTTTTAAAATTGCTCCAATAATCCTTATCACTCAATTTACTGGCATCATATATATTAGCAGGGTTTCCACAGCTATCTGCAAAATAAACCTCGTCCTTTCCAGGCACGCAAGTTGTATCTCTTGTAGGCCCGCATTTTGTCCCTAATTCCTCTGCACTGCATAATTTCCCAGGGAAAAACTCGCCCTTTATTTTTGCATCCTCAACACCTTGCGAGCACTCAAATCTAGTAGAGAATTTACATGTTCTCTCAAATTCAAAATCATAAACACATGCCCCTTTCTCCTGCGAACTCGCAGTTAAAACACATTCTACCTCGCTATTTATCTCTCTGTTATAATTTGTTTTCAAACCTAAAAATCCAGATAACTTTTTGCATCTGACAAGAGAAACAAAAGCAGCTTGGTCTCCAAGAATACAGCACCCTAAATCACATTGAGGCGGCGAAATCTCATTCCATACACCTCCATTCGTATTGCAAACCAACTGCGGAGTTTTATCCATACAAGTTCCCTCATTAGAGTCATAGCACACACCAGTTTTACAATAGGAAGTAGATTCACATGATGTCGGTAGCTGTTTTGAATCACTCTTGCATTCACTTTGAGGCACGTCTTGGCAGAATAATCCTGATTTAGTCTGCTCACAGCAGACTGTTGGATTAGCAACTTGTCCAATAGTCAGACTAGTCAAAACAATTAGTGCTATAAAAAAACAAATTAATCTCTTCATTGTTCTCCCTCAAAACCATAACCAGCAGGCCAAGCTAAACTTCTTGAAGCAAAGCTGAATTCTTCGCCTGTAACAACATTGCTCAACTTATAAATTTTAGTGCCGTCTGTCAATTTAATTTTTTCAATTTTCAAGTCAGGATAATATTGAAGATATAATTCACTAGCACTATCTCCTAACTTTGCTTCATACTCAATAACGCTGTTGGCAATAAACAATAAATCATACATCTCGCTTTCTATTTTAACATCAAAGTTTTGGTATTTATTAGTCTGATCATTTTTTGTGATAGCTAGTGGAGCATTAAAACTCGTAATTATACTCCCAGGAACAAGAGAAACAGAAGATTCAATACCCCCAGAAGAAACCACATATCCTCTTTTTTCATATTCAGATATAAGGTTTCTTACACATTGATTAGCTTTTCCTTTAACCATTAAATTTAACTCCTTTTCAAAATTATTTTTTGTCATCGGTTGTTGTATAGTGCAGGTTTCATAAAAATCATCAGTATAGCATAAATATTTTACTTTCCCGCCTTTATATGAAATATATCCTTCAGGATCTTGATAGCTTCCTTGTTTTGCCAGCAATTCAACAGCAGGTTTAACATGAGGCACAATGCAATCTTTAAGATAGCTATTTGGAGAAATTTCTGCGCTGAATATTCCTCCAATTCTAGATCTGAAAAGAAAGACAAGCAAGATTACAACTATCAGTGCAACAGCAACTATAAGAAATATCGTCATCTGTCCTCTTTTTTCAATAAAATTCATTCTTTTATTAAGAAAATTTTCTTTATAATTCTTGCTATTATGCCTTGCCATATTCAGCTCCTTTCACTATCACATTGCATTCACCAGGAGCATAACCCCATTTATCTCTGCATTTAATATAGTAGCTTCCACTATCAAAGTTCGTTGTGTGCAGTTTAGTTAAGGTTCCAGACATTAAAGTTCCATTGACAAACTCAAAACTACAGATTTCTGTCCTGCCAAGAGATTTAACAAAAGAACATTCAGAATCTTCATTTGTTACAAGAACCAAGCTCCCCTCTTCTTTATACACTCTGGTTACTATTGGGAAATCAGAATCCAAGTCAGCACTGAATTTAGATATTGCTTCAGCACTATTGCCCACACTATCCTCGCAAAAAACAGGAAATTCATATTCTCCTTCAAATATCTGATTAAGACTCTGTTTATGTATTATTCCAAATGTCTCACCCATATTAAATCCAAAAATAGAGCATGTTGCTCTGCCGTCAACTCCTCCAGATGTTTGAACCTCTAATATTACAGTCGCAGGCTCAACCCCAAACACCAACGTTTCATTATTAGGCTTTATAGAATCTATTTTCAAAGGATTAGTAGTTTTCTTAATTTTAAACTCATAAGGCTCTTTCATCTCGTTTCTCTTACTCTCATTTTCCGCATTCCATGGCTGATCTTTACATTTAATATAAAACACACTCTCAGTCTTTTCAATATCAAATGTTGTCTCGCATTTCCACCCAAACAAAGATTCCCTATCTTCAACATCATTAATACATTCCATACTATTTTTCATATCATCAAATTTCTTATTTCTATCTAAATCCCACTTGCACTCAGCAGGCTCATTAGTAAACACACTAGCATCCGATTTATTAACATCAAACCTAACAAACTCATTCAAAGGCTCTCTACCTGTTACAATTGGAGCGCTCTTATCCTCCCCAGGCTTTACACAAAGATTAATAACATATTCCTTAGAATCTTTTCCATTTCCCTTTGAATCAATGCATCTCACATACATATTAAACTCAGCTCTTCTATTAGGATCATAGCCAGGCAATCCCAAACTAGCTAAATCAGGCACACTAAAGAACTGCGAGTGATTATACAAGAACAAATTCCTATCTCCAAAATCACTTCCCTCATCATTTTCCATTTCATCTAAATTATTAGTATGCTTGAAATTATATCTGCAATATCCAGGCTCATTCAAATTTATTCCAAAAACAATATTTTGATATGATCCTATACATCCATCATTTTCTCCACTAACAATCTTAACTCCAGAATCAGAAACCTCCTCATATCTAAATCCTTTACTCAACGCATCATTCCAAGGTCTAATCACAGGCGAACTCACATCCCCGGGATTAATATCAACGCATTCCTCCTTGCCTGTCCCTTCATTAATGAATTCACAGCTCTGCCCCAAAGCATTACAAGCATATCTCGAACAGGGGTAGCCATCTTTCCCGCATTCGTTGCATTTCTTTCCACCAAGAGGCGGCTGCCACGGCTGGCATGAAAATGTAACTATTTTCTTTTTCGTGTCTCCTATGCCTATTGCGGCAAATATCGCTATAACTATAATTACAACTATTAAAGCTATAACTGCTATGATGCAACCAATACCTGTGGCACATGCAGCTGCGCCAGCTTTTAAGGTTTCACCAGCAAGGACAGTATATCCTATAACAGCCCCAGCAACAGTTCCAGCAGCTATCAATGTCCAAGTCACAGCAGGATCTAAACCTACAGAAACTCCTGTATATTGAAGCAGTAAAGAAGTGACAGCAAATCCTATCGCTGCGCCCGCTAATGCTCCTGTTGCTCCAGCTAGTGAAACTGATGAGCCGCCAGAAGTAACCACTAAAGGTATTCCTGGGTTTATTCTCCCAGCAGCATATGCTAAAACACTACCGCTCAATCCACTAATTGTCCCGCCAATGCTCAACTCATCAGGCGTCGGATCATCAAACTTCCCGCCTAATTTTTCTATGCCGCCAACAGCCTTAATGTATGCGCTGACATTGATTTTCGCATATTTATTTTTCACAGGCTTAGAATATTCTTTAATGCCTTTAAGATAATCATCGCCTAATCTGGGAGTATTTACAACTTTGTAATTTTTAGTTAAATCACCGTTATAATTGACGCTTGCCCCGCAGTCTCCTAAGCTCATGCACAAATCATTCATTTGCTGTGTAAATCCCTCCTTTAAACATCCTTCGTTTACTTCGACATCCCAGCCATCAAGCTCCTTAACATAAACAACAGTGCATTTTTGATTTGCAAAAGCACAACTTAATTCTCCTCCCTCTGCATTTTTCTTTAAATCAAAGCCAGGCGCATATTTAGGAACGCATAAATCAAACTTGAAATTATCAGCAGCATCAACTTTTTTCAAAGTGCAAAGAGGATTTTTAACGCACTTTTCATTTCTTCTATCAATTGATAGTTGGCTGTTTTGCTTTACTTTCGTGTTATAATTTAAGCATAATTGCCATAAATTTGTTACACATGCAGCATTTGAAATTTTTTCTCCTTTGCCCAGATTGTTTTCCTCTTCAACGCAAATCTCATTTCTATAATCAGCGCACGGATTAATTTCTACTTCGCCATCCACACATGTTGCTCTAAAATGAGTGCTTCCAGGTGTATCAACTGACCTTTGAAATTCAGCGCTTCCTTTATCAGTGCCTATTGCGCCTTGATATTCGCACCACGATTCACCATTTTCTCTTCTATTTCCATTTTTATCAGTGCATTTTAAATCTCTGCATACAACACCAACACTATTATCAGAAAGTTTTTCAGTGCTAGTCTTTTCACCGCAGACACTGCCTAAAAACCTATTGCAGTTCCCGCATGTTTTTTGGTTTTTTGGATCGCATGAACTATCTTTGTTCAATATTAGGCCATTATTCCAGCTTTTTGCTTTATTAGCATCATAAATATTTTCTCTGTTCCCTTCACTGTCAAACCAGTATATTTCATCCTTTCCTTCAACGCATTTAGCAGCTGTCTGTTTTTGATAATTCATTCCAATATTAGGATGAGTGCACAAAATCCCTTCATAAAATTGTCCGTCATTTCCAGAACATTCTCCTTTCGTCAAAAATCTACATTTCTTTTCTTCAGTATTTTCAAAAACACAACCACCCTCTATCTTAGTTTTTCCCATAGCCCAGCATACCAATTCATTTTTTATATCAGTTCTATAAATTGTTGCAACTCCGCTAACTTCTCCTATTTTTACACATTCCTTGGCAGTTATCAATGACACTGTTTCATCCCCAACAACACAGCATGCTTTCATGCATTCAGCAACATTTCCAGCAGAATCATCGAACCATTTCCCATTGTTAGATTCACATTCCCCTCTAGTTGCTCTTTCTTGGCATGTGCCAACATCTACATCGTAGCAAGTTCCTAATTTGCATTCATTAATTTCATTTCTTCCAGTAGGAATGCATTGGCTGCTGCATTTAGATGCGCATTCACTAGCAGGATATTCCTGGCACAAACTGCCGTCTTTGCCTTTAAGACAAGTTGAAATTCCTTTACTTAAATCACCAGCCTCTAAAGCAGAAACTAAATTTTTTTCGCTGAAAAATAATTTGATAACAATCTTTAAAGCCAATAAAAAGAGGTTAGCAAATCCAACTTTTTTGCCAAAATCACTAATTTCAGGCATTCCTGCTTGAACTTCCTTAATAATATAAGCAAATGCGAATATGCTGGTTATTAATAAAAATATCTGCAATCCTGTTTTGAATTTATATCTTGTCATTTTTTTATCGCCATTTCTAAAATTCTCTCTTTTAAGCCAAATTTTTTATAAAAATCAGAGAGCCTCTTTAAGTTTTTATTTATATATAAATCATTGAGTTCTCCATAATACTGCCATTTCTTTATATTAAAGACAGGTATATCTCCATCTGACTTGCTTATTTCCCTCTCTATAAATCCTATAACATCTTTACTATCTTCTGCAACAAAGAAAATACTTTTTCTTAATGTCTTTAATATCTCTTTCTTTGTTGCAGGAAAAACCCCCCAACTAATTCCCTCTTTCGCCCACTCTTTTCGCATTTTAATAATCATCTCAAAATCCTCTTTTTTAGCTAATCTTATTTTTACCATATTAAAATCCAGGCGGGATAGCACAGCTCCTTATAGCTATATTCATCTCTTTGCCTGACTTTTTATCTTTTAAACTATAAATTTCAGTTGAATCGCTCATAACATCTCGGCTAATTTTAAATTCAGGGTATAAAATCATATATCCAACATACTCAAAATAGCAGTATTTAGCCTCTTGCGAAGCTATTTCCATAGCCACTCTGGCAAGATTATAAACTGGATTGATTATCTCAGCATTAAATTTATCGTAATTATAATTCTGTTCTTTTATTTCTAAATTAACATCTCTAACAATGGAAACGAAGATTCTATCAGGAACAAGATCAACATCAAGCATCATCACATCTAAATTAATCGAACCCTGTCTTTTCTCTATTTCTCTTTTGTAATCCTGAAAACATTGCTCAATTCGAGGCTCAATATAACCTTTAATCTCGCTCTTTATCTCATTTATTAAAAGTGAATGCTCATTTATACATGGATTATAATTTCCAGAGTTATAGCATAGGTAGCTTACATTTAACCCATTGTACATTTTAGTATGTTCAGGTTTTATAAAGCCCCCTTGAGGAAGCATAATATCAACAACTTCATTAACATATTTTTTCACACAATTAGAAATAAATCCTCTTAGATCTTCCTCAATACCTGCCCCAGAATCTAGTTTGTTGACTCTGCCTCTAAATAAGAAGAATATAATTATAATTATTATAATTGCAAATGCAATTATAACCCACACCATCATTTGCCCTTTTTCATTCAGTCTTTTAAAATCCATAAATTAACACCTTCTTTTTTAATTCTTTCAATCCGACCTTCAATAACAAGGTCTTTAAGATAACTATCTGCAGTATTCCATGAAATTTTTAATAACTTTGCAATTTCAGAACTCGTTGCAACTCTATTCTTTTTAATATAGCTTAATATCTTGTCCCTATGTATATTCATACTACTATTCATTTTATATTACAAATTATTAATAATATTATAAATAATAGGACAATTCATATATAAATCTTCCTTAGAAACAAATTTAAACCAAAACAAATACTATCTTATATGGTATATAAGGATTTTGCGCACCTAGTAATAATTTTTATGCTGTTCTTGCTGGTTTTCTCAGTTATTATTTTCGCTCCAAGATTAATAGAAAAAAACCAAGCCAAAAAGCAAATAAAGCAAGCCTTGGAAAATAAAGATTCTTCCTTCTGCGAAAAAATATTTTCAGATAAATATAAAAAGCAGTGCTATTATGAACTAGCATTAACAACTAAAAATGAAATTTATTGCAAGAAATCAAATGATAATGAAAAATGTCTCAGCCAGATAAATCAAAATTAGGCTTAGTGCAAATATTTTGGGGCAATGGAAAAGGCAAAACAACTTCTGCCTTAGGCACCGCACTAAGAGCCTGCGGGAATGGTTATAGTGTTCATTTAGTGCAGTTCATGAAAAACCGCGCAGGCGATCATGAAATAGATAATCCTGGTGAAATTAAAGCATTAGAGAAGTTTTCAAATTTCAGTTATAAAAGATTCGGCGCAGGCTCGTGGATTTTCGGCAAGCCAAAGCAGCATCACATAGAAAAAGTAAAAGAAGCGCATGATTATCTAAAATCATCTCTAGAAAAAGATTATGATATAGTAATAGCAGATGAAATTCTATACGCTGTTCAGCTCTGCCTTTTAGAAGAAAATCAAATAATAAGCCTAATAAAGAATAAGCCAAAGAATAAAGAATTAATTTTAACAGGCTCACATATGCCATTTCCAAAAATATTTGAGTTGGCAGACTTAATCACTGAAGTAAAAAAATACAAACATCCTTTTGATTCAGGAATAATGGCGAGAAAAGGCCTAGAATATTGATAATTAAAACGAAAGATCTATCTGCTTAATCAAGCCTCAAACACAGCTTCTTTTATTTCAGCTCTGCCATCAGCATTAATCTCTCTGATTATTTTGCCTTTTCTTTTTGACATCTCTCTCATTTTAACAGGATCATCAATATCTCTCGGGATAATTATTTCATCAATTTTTACAGTATGCTTGACTTTAATCTCATTAAATATGGGAAAGTCAAAAAACAAATCTTCAACAATAGTTTTATCGCTGGTTTTTAAGGAGCAGAAATCGGCCTTTACTTCTTTGCCTCCTTTATTTGAGGGTTTTCCACCTTTCGGAGCTTTAGCCTTTATTTTCAATTCTTCGTTGCCGTTTTTCATTGATAGTGCAAAGAATGCTTTAGGGTATTTGTCCATCAAATAAATGATATCTAAAGCATTAACTTTAGTATTAATGATGTACTGTTTAACTCCCATAAATTGCTTAATTCTTTCAATAGAAATTTTTGATCCTTCTAAGTTTCCTGTAAAAACAATAATCCCCCTAATATCAAGCTCATTCCTTGTTTTTTCTAGAATTTTTCTAACAAAAAAATTAGCAAACTCATATCCTGCTTTGATATTCCATCTGTCTTTTTGCTTTTTTGCATAAATTAAATATCTATTTTCAAAAATCCCTCTGCTGAATTTTATGAATTCATTATGAACTGTTTCGCCTGTCTTTCCTGAAAAAATATTTCTTAGAACGTTTTCCATCATAGATAAAATAGAAAGCCCTTTATAAATTTTTTTAGATTTATATCCGTAAGTCTTATATACTACACGCCATAAAATAGATGATGGAATTAAATGATAGAAATATTAAGAGAATATCAGTCTTAATATTAGTATTATTAATGGCGCTTCTTGCATTTTTCTTAATCAGGCCAATATTGCTGTCTATAATAGGCGGATTGTTACTAGCCTATACATTCTTCCCAGTTTATAAATGGACCTATAGCAAGATAAAAGCTAGAAATGCTGCGGCGACTATTGTCAGTTTGTTGGTGGTAACATTAATTTTAGTGCCTCTTTATTTTTTTATTCCATTTATGATTAATCAAGTATTCGGTCTTTTTCAGGATGCGCAGGAATTTAATGTTCAAAATCTAATAAAAATTTTTTTCCCATCAGCACCAGAAACTTTTGTGATACAGCTCACTGCGACTCTTGATAGTGTTATAAGCAAAATAAGTTCATCTGTCTTAAATTCCTTAATTTCTTTTCTTTTAGAAATCCCAACCATTTTATTCAATTTTGCTATAGTGGCATTTGTTTTTTTCTTTGCATTAAGAGATTCAGATAAGCTGGGGGAATTTGTATCCTCATTATCTCCTTTAAACAAAAATCAGGAAAAGAAAGTAGTTCAGCAGTTTAAAGATATAACTAATTCTATAGTCTATGGGCAGATAATTATTGGCCTTGTTCAAGGAATAATCGCAGGCATAGGATTCTTCTTATTTGGGATTCCAAATGCTTTAATAATATCTGCACTGGCAATAATATTATCAACAATACCAATGGTAGGCCCATTTTTTGTATGGGGTCCGGCAGCAATATATTTATTCGTACAAAGGAATACAATAACTGCCGCAATATTCTTATTATATAATATTATAATAGTAACTAATATAGATAACATCCTCCGTTTATATCTAGTTTCTAAAAAAACAAATTTATCTCCAGTCATAGTATTAATAGGAATGGTAGGAGGAATATTTATATTCGGGATCTTAGGATTAATACTTGGCCCGCTAATACTTGCTTACTTTATAACTTTACTGCATGCATATAAAGATAATACTCTTTCCAGCTTATTCAGTCAAGAACAAGCTGAAAAAATTTAAATATATTATTTTATAGTTTATTAAATGTTCAAAAAAAAGAACTATATACAAGAGCTTACAGAATATATTAGGGATAATCTTAAGAAAGGATATACTAAAGAGTCCTTGAAGTGGGCTTTAATTAACCAAGGGCATTCAAGGCTGGAAGTAGAAAAAGCGCTTAAACAGACAGACTTTGTTCTTGCAGAAAAAGCTCCTGTGCTCAAAACAAAGCCAGAAATTAAATATGAAATTATAGAACCCAAAGGTCAATTAAATAATGAAAAACCGACTAAGAGATCACTCTGGAAGAGGCTTTTTCGATAAAGAATTTATAAAACCTTAAAAACCCAATTATTCTAGCTAACTTAGCGCTGGTGGTCTAATGGTATGACTTCGCCCTTCCAAGGCGATTGCCCGGGTTCGATTCCCGGCCGGCGCATAATCCTAAGTAATATTTAAAAGGGTACTATTCAGTATATTAAAATGATAGCGCATACAGATAATGCGAAAAATTGGTACGATCGAAATTATAAATTTACAATAATAATTCCCGCATTATTGTTATTATTTTCAGTAATTTACTTAATAATCTTCATTTCCAATAATGGAGATGTTATATACAAAGATGTCTCATTAAGAGGGGGAACAACTATAACGGTTTTTGATTCAAAAACAGATATTAACATTTTGAAGGAGTTTATAGAAAAAGAATTTAATGATTTATCTATAAGAAAAATATCCGATCTTAGAACTGGGGAGCAAAAAGGCTTCTTTATTGAAACAGGGGCAGATGCAGAGAAAATAAAAAAAGCATTGGAAGATTATCTAGGCTATGAATTAAATCAGGATAATTCATCAATCGAATTTTCAGGGGCAACATTATCTGAAGGATTTTATAATCAATTAAAACTGGCAATAATACTGGCTTTTTTATTTATGGCGATAGTAGTATTTTTTATCTTTAGAAAGTTTATGCCATGTTTTGCCGTTGTACTTTCAGCATTTGCTGATATAACTATGACATTGGCAGTTGTTAATATAATGGGGATACAACTTTCGTTAGGCGGAATTATTGCTTTTCTGATGCTAATAGGATACAGTGTTGATACAGATATTCTGCTTACATCTCGTATGTTAAAAAAAGGAGAGTTAAAAATGAATTCAGTAATATTAGACGCATTCAAAACAGGAATTACAATGACATTGACATCAATTGTTGCAGTTGCAATATCTTTAATAATAATATATAATTATTCAGAAACATTGAGGCAGATTTTTCTTATTGTCCTGATAGGGCTAGGCTTCGACATTCTTAACACATGGTTTACGAATGCACCAGTACTAAGGTGGTATCTTGAATCTAAGGAGGCTGCAAAATGAAGATATCCTTTAGAGTTTGGGTATTAATAATATTTGTTTTGTTTTCGATAATTGCTATTCGTCCAACTTTTGAAAAAGGAGCGATAGTTACATCAATTGAACAAGATTCAAAATTATTAGGGCAGGGGCTGGGTACAGGAGAGATAATAAAATCAATTAATAAGCAGGATATAATATCAAAGCAGGACTATACAGCAATAGTTACTGAATTATTCTCAGATGGAAAAGAAAAGCGTGTCGATGTTGTTACTGATAGAAATGAATATACTATTCTAACCAACGAGACTTTTAAAATAACTGTAGAATCAGTGCCTAAAACAAAAATCAAAACAGGATTAGATCTGCGTGGAGGAGCTAGAGCCTTAATTAAGCCGGAAATATCCCTTACAGAAGAGCAGCTAGACGATTTAGTCGCAATTAGCAGAAATAGATTGAATGTTTACGGGTTATCTGATATAAACGTTAAAGGCATAACAGATCTTTCTGGAGAGAAGTTTCTCTTGATAGAAATTGCCGGAGCCTCACCGTCAGATCTTCAGCAGTTAATAGGGAAACAGGGTAAATTCGAAGCTAAAATAGGAAACAATACTGTTTTTACAGGAGGCAATAAAGATATCACAGATGTCTGTAGAAATGACGCAACGTGCGCATCAATTACATCCTGTTCAGAGGCGCAGGGAGGTGTTTTCTGCAATTTTGCTTTTACAATATACCTGTCAGAAAATGCAGCGCAAAAGCATTCAGAAGTAACTAAAAACTTAACTTTAGATGAGACAGGCCAATATTTATCTGAAAAACTGACAATGTTTGTAGATGACAGCGAAGTAGAATCTTTGCTTATAAGTTCAGACCTTCAAGGCCGGACCACGACACAGATATCGATTCAAGGTTCAGGGTCAGGCGCAATTCAGGAGGAAGCAATGAAGAACGCCAGAAGTCAAATGAAGAAATTACAAACAATATTATTAACAGGCAGTCTTCCTTATAAATTAGAAATTGTAAGATTAGATACAATATCGCCGAATTTAGGGGAAGAGTTTACTAATGCAATCCTACTGGCAGGCTTATCAGCCATCTTTATCGTTTCTATTATAATATTTATTAGATATAGGAAATTCAAAGCAGCAATCGCATTATTATTTACATCTTTCTCTGAAATTTTAATAATTGTAGGTATAGCCGCATTTATCGGATGGAATCTTGATCTTCCATCAATTGCAGGAATATTAGCAACAATAGGAACAGGCGTAGATCAGCAAATAGTTATTCTTGACGAAGCCGTCCGTTCCAGAACTGTGGGAATTAAGGAAAGAATGAAGAGAGCATTATTTGTGATAATGGGAGCATATTTAACAGGAGTTGTATCGTTATTGCCTTTATACTGGGCAGGAGCAGGTCTTTTTAAGGGATTTGCCCTTACAACAATCATCGGCATAACTGTGGGAGTTTTAATTACTCGCCCCGCATTCGCAGACATAATCAAAAAATTAGAGGAATAAATAAATTGCTTCCCAGATGGCACTTATTATTTGGCGGAATCCTGACTTTGCTTATTTGGATATCTGCCCCAAATACTTCATTAATACATATTCTTTTATTTTTCTTATCTACTTTTTTGATGGATTTAGATCATTATATCTGTGCAGTATTTAATACCAGAAAATTTTCATTAAAGGAAGCATTCGACTACCATAAAAAATTAGATGCTGAAGATCTGCAAAGAAGAAAAAGAGGAATTAGAGAAAAAGGAGATTTTCATTTATTCCACACAGTAGAATTTCATATTCTTGTAGGAATACTTGGCTTAAATTGGATTGGATTTTTTTATATATTTCTAGGGATGATGTTTCACTCACTGATAGATATTTATTCGCTAATGTATGCAAGTGAAATGTATCGCAGAGAGTTTTTCTTCGTGAATTGGATTTATAAGAAGGTTAAAAACAATTTTGATAGAGTCTAATGTATGAATTTGCAAGTTTTCATGCAGATCTGCACAATCATTTATTAATGTGGAAATACAGCCCTTTGGGAATTATAGGGGAATTAATAATTTAACTGACAATATTATTTATCAGAGAATTAATCTGGACAAGTGTCAAAAGAAACTAACAAATCCTTTTGCGAATAAAAGCAAAGCAAATGCCCATATTAAGAAAGCGAAAGGGGCAAAGAAAAGGGAATAAAATAATAAGATAGAGGAAAATAAATCAATTAAGCTAAGCAATTCTCCTGAAAAAATAAATAAACTCTTAACAAGCAATAAAAATGCACAGAATATCAGAATGCTCCAATATACTTCCATTCCAAATATTATCATTAAAAATATTAATGCTGAAAATATATCAATTAATCCAAGAATCCTTAAGATCATATCAATTATTCATCTCATTAAATTTAACGCTGCCAAGACCGCCTCTTGTTGCATACATTAGTTCCCACTTCTTCTCACTTCCAGCTATGTTTCCAAAATTCAGAATATCAATCAAGGATTTATAATCAGGTATGCGTATTCTCTTCCCGCTTTCTATCTTATCCTTGGCATTATCCCAGGCATCCATCAATTCTTTATCGTCTAATCTAATTTTTGCAAGATATGTAAAATCTACCTCTCCAGTAATCTTATCAGAATATAGGCCCACAAATTCCATTTTAGTAATGTCATCTGAATGAACTCCCATTTCTTCAAGAAATTCTTTTCTTCCCTGCATATCAGGGTTTACATAGCTTATATTATCCGTATACTCCATATTTCCTGCTGCACCATTTAATAATCCTATTCCTGTTTCAACACCCTTTCTTTCAGCTAAATATATTGAACCATCTTTAGTTATAGGTATAACTGTAACTCCAGGCCCTCTCTCAAAAAAAGCATACCTATTGTTAAATCTTCTTTTTCCAATATCTTGCAGTCTTAAATTTTCTTCACGATTTCTCTGAATGTCATCTCTTATTGCTTTATAATGGCTAACGTCTAAATAAATATTTAAAGAGTCATATTTGAAGTCAGCGAAGTCAAATCTTAATTTTCTATCGTCCCACTTTAATTTTATCCCGTCGCCTATTATTCCATTTGCAATCCCGGGAGATAAAACTTTTTCTTTGTATTCCGCAATAGTTCTCATTCCTGCAGAATTCTCAGGATCTGTTTTATCAGCAGCGCACATGCCCTCAAAAAATTTTATATCAGACATGTCTTCTAAACAATCGCGGCTTAGTGGAAGCCATACTAGGCTCATTTCCGCCATATAATCATTTGTCATAAAAATCCAATGAGGGCTATATATTTAAATCTTTTTAGATATTCTCCTCAATTTTAGTAGTAAAATCACATTCTTTTTGTTCTTTGAATAATGTTTAAATCAGGGGGGTAATGTGGGGCATCCCATGGAAATTGTTTTCCAGAATTCCATTCACTCCACTTTCTATAATCTTCCTCAACCATTATCTTAACAAGATCTTTAAATTTTATTTTTGGGACCCATCCTAATTTCCTCTGGGCTTTGGAATAATCTCCTCTTAAGCACATAACATCCTCAGGACGGATAAATTTCTGGTCAACCTTTACATAATCTTTCCAGTTTAGCCCTAAAACTTTAAATGCTTCCTCGGCGAATTCCTTGACAGAATGCGCCTCTCCTGTTGCAATTACAAAATCATCAGGCTCATTCTGTTGTAGCATTGCCCACATGCATTCAATATAATCTACCGCATACCCCCAGTCTCTTTTGGCTTCTAAATTTCCTAATTTAAGTTCATTCTGCATTCCAAGTTTTATTCTAGCAGCCGAATTAGTTATTTTTCTTGTCACAAATTCCAAACTTCGCAAAGGAGATTCGTGATTGAAAAGTATGCCGTTGCAAACAAAAATTCCATATGATTTTCTGTAATTTTTTGCAGTATGATACGCAAATAATTTCGCAGAAGCATAAGGCGAAGATGGAGAAAAAGGAGTCTCTTCATTAAGCAGCCCCAGTTTTCCATCACCATAAAGCTCAGAAGTCGATGCTTGATAAACTTTAATTTCTGGATTAACTTGTCTAACCTTTTCCAAGATTCTTAAAAGCCCAAGTCCAGTAATATCAGCAGTTGATAATGGCTGAGCAAAACTTGCCTCTACAAAACTCTGGGCTGCGAGATTATAAATTTCGTCAGGCTCAGATATTCTAATAGCTTCTAAAATAGAAGAAGCATCACTTAAATCAGCAGGAATTAAATGAATTTTATCTAGGCAATTCAAAGTCTGTAATTTCCAAAAGTTAGGATTGGATGTTCTCCTGTAAATCCCATAAACTTTGTATCCTTTGTCTAAAAGAAATTTAGATAAATATGCTCCATCCTGCCCAGTCACCCCAGTTATTAATGCTCTTTTCATTATTAATTTCGGGAAAATATGGTATATAAATATTGTTAAGCTAGATTCCATTTATTATATGTGGTATCCGAAAATTAGTTCTCAACGCTGATTTATATCGGCCCATGAAATTC
>CAYXLD010000002.1:4854-48266 GCA_964465795.1 Candidatus Woesearchaeota archaeon | reverse complement strand
CTACCTAAATTTCTCGAGAATAACTATTTTTCAGTCAAACTCCGGACAATGTCTATGGCAAAATAAGTTTATAAATCTCAGTATTCATTTTAATAATATGGGGGCATTAGATTTAATATTATTATTTATAATATTAACAGTGTTATTTATAACATTAGGTCTTCTTTGGATAAACATCCCAGGACTGCCAGGGCAATCTGTAAAGCAAAATGAGTATAATTCTGGCGAGTTCCTAAATTCTATATCAGGAGATATACAATTTTATCCAAGAATGCGTTACAAAAACAGCACTATATCTTATTCAACATCTGGTTCCTGCAACGCTTCAAAGAAAAACGATATAGAAAGGGCATTTAATTTCCTATCACAAAAGACCATATTAAAATTTAAAAATACGCCTAATGGGGAAATTAGTATTTTGTGCTCCAATATTGATCCTAAGCCTGAAGAAAAGAAACATTTTATTGCTGGCGAAGGCGGACCTTCAGAAATAATAAATACTACAAGATATGCTGTAATTTTTTCAGGGAAAGTTTCTTTATATAGGCGTGCAGGAGATTGTGATAATCCAAATGTGGCGATTCATGAGATCCTCCATGCATTAGGATTCAATCATAATGAAAATAAAAAAAGTATCATGTATCCGATAACAGGATGCGATCAAGTTCTTGATGATTATATAATAGATTATATCAATGAAATATATAAAATTGAATCAGCACCAGATCTTGCAATTGAGAAAGTTAGAGCTAGTCAAACAGGCAGATATTTGGACTTTGAAGCAACGATAGGTAACCTAGGATTACAGGATTCAACAAATTCTAGTTTAATAATATATGCAGATAATATTGAAGTAAAATTATTTACATTAGAAAGGTTGGAAATAGGGACAAAAAAAGTTTTAAAAGTTAAATATTTAAAGATGCCCTTAAATTTCGAAGAAATTTATTTCGAGATTAAATCGCAGGAGAAAGAAATAAGCAAAGACAATAATAAAATAAGATTGAAGCTTGAGAGTATTAGTTGAAAGAGGAATATTTATATACGTCTTTAAATTCTATAGATTAAAGAGTAAAGGAACATGCCAGAAAGAGAAGAAGTGATAAAAGAGAAAATTGATCATTCTGGTATATTTGACTTTAAATCTTTTTACAAATTTGCTCACAGCTGGTTATATGATGAAGGATACGGTGTTACTGAAGAGAAATATTCTGAGAAGATATCTGGAAATTCCCGGGATATATTGATTAAATGGAGTTTTATCAAAGAAATGAGTGACTATTTTAAAGCTGATGGAGAAATTGAAATGGAAGTAAAAAATTTAACTGATGTGGAAGTTGAAATAGACGGCGAAAGAAAAAAAATGAATAAGGGCAAGATAAGCATGGAAATTAAATCGTTGCTCATAATGGATCCTGAAGGGAAGTGGGACCAAAACGCATTTTATAAATTTATTAGAGAGATTTATACTAAATATGTAGTTCCTGGAAGAGTTGAACATGCTAGAAATTCAATCAGAAAAGACATAATTTCACTAAAAGAAGAGGTTAAAGCACTTCTCGAATTGAGCGGCAGAAGATAACTTTTTATAGAATACAAATATTTATATAATTATTATTAAGTGTTTTATGTGATGATAAAAAAATACATATGTTTCATATTAGTCTTTCTAACTATTCTAACATCTTTATCATCTGCGGAATTTAATTTAAATATTGAAAAAATTGACAAGGGCGCAGTAATTATCTCTGAATTAAATAATCCTGCCGTTTATGATTTTGAGATAACCAATAATGGAGTAGCAGAAATGGCAGAAATATATAGTTTGGTTGGGGTCTCTATGAGTCCAAAGGGAACATTTCTAATTCCTTCAGGTACTTCGATAGTGGAAGTAAAAGCATATCCTGGAGAAGATTTCAGAAAGGTCAATGGTATCTATAATTTCGAGTACCAAATAAGAGGCTTGCAAAGCGGTATTTTTAAGGATAAACTAGCATTCAGAGTTGTTTCATTAGAAGATGCAATAAGTATTAATGATCTAGATATTGCCCCAGGAGAATCAAAAGCATTTATTGCAGTAAAAAATAATGTTAATACCAATTTAGAGAATGTAAATCTTAAATTCTCTTCATCTTTTTTCAATTCAGAAAAGATCGTAAATTTATTGCCTTTTGAAGAAAGTATTATTGATATTGATATTGAGCTGGATAAAACCTCGAGGCTGATGGCAGGACAATATCCTATGAAAATATCTGTTGATGTGGAAGAAGCACATGTCAATTTCAAAGCCAATATATTTTACCTTAAAAAAGAAGGTGTATCAGTAGTAAAAAAATCCTCTGGTTTAATTATAAGACATTTAAGCATAACAAAAACAAATAAAGGAAATACGCCTATAACAGCAGATATAGAAATTAAAAAGGACGTATTTTCTAGGCTCTTCACATCATTTTCTATCGAGCCGATTAATCATGAAAGAAGCGGACTGTCGGTCAAATATTCATGGGCGCGGGATATTGGGCCAAATGAGTCTTTCACAATCTCCTCCGCAACCAATTACACATTCCCATTTATGATAATTATATTAATCGCTATTGTAGGATTTTTAGTTAAAATATATTCTATCACACCATTAGCGCTAAATAAAAGAGTTTCATATGTAAAGACTAAAGGGGGAGAATTTGCCTTAAAAGTAATAATAAATATTAAATCTAGAAAACATGTTGATAATATTCAGATTATTGATAGGTTGCCCACAATGACAAAGTTATATGAAAAGTATGGAAGACAACCAGATAGAATAGATGAAGCTTCAAAAAGAATATTTTGGAATATTCAAAGACTAAATAAGGGCGAAGAAAGAATCTTCTCATATATTATATATTCAAAAGTCAGAGCAATGGGAAGATTCGAACTTCCTTCGGCATTAGCGATATTTGAAAAAGATGGGAAACAGTTTGAAGTTGTGTCAAATAAGGCATATTTTGTTACAGAAACAAGCGAGGATTGAGACGGGTGTTCAGGACGCGGGGCTTAACTTATGAAAGAAAAGGGTTTTTAGATGATTTAGTTAATGAAAGATATTGCTATAGTGAAGATTTAGATATTGTATTGGAGGATTTAAAGGACAAAAAATTAGATGTAGTTAGAGTAGGAGAGAAGTATTTTCTTGCATTATTTGAAAATACTTATTATTTTATTGACTGTGATATACACTTATTTTCTCCAGGTAGTAGAGAAAGCCCAATACATAAAATAGAGAGAATAGATGCAAGAAACAATAGCTTAATCTTATCAAGGGCAGAATCAAGTTCTAATTCAGAGTTTTTAGGGAGACTTTACTCTATTGTTAAAAATTATTATAGGAAAATAGAAAAAAGACTGTAAGTATTTCTCATTTGTTAAAAAGCTTTAAATATCTCATAAATTTGAGTTTAATATCTCCCCATAGCTCAATGGTAGAGCACTCGGCTGTAGATACTTGGCACAGACAGACCAATAGAGGTTTTGAATGAAGTGTGAGAAGCATATGTTCGCTAGAGCATTAGGTTCAGCAGAACCCGGGGCACCCCAGTTCGATTCTGGGTGGGGGGATCAATATTAGATTAAATAATAGGCAAACACTCGTTTACACAAGGTTGATTCAGAAAAATATACCCGCAGGAATTAAAACATTCAGAAAAAGTATTTAATTTTAATTCCAAAGATACTGCTTTATCTGAATTAATATAATGATCAATTTCTTCCTCTGAATAGTTAGCAGTTAGTTCCATTAATCCAATATTCATAGAGTTATTTCTTATTTCATCACATCTTAAAATACAGTCTTCTGCAATAAAATTTTTGGCAAAGGGGATTTCAGGGCATTTAATAATGCACTGATTAAACTCAACCAAAGTATCATTAAACAAATTAGTGTAATCTTCCATTAATGAATTATCTATGAAAATCCAATTGATAATATTTCCAGTATAATTTGGATTATCTGATAAATAAATAATAAAGGCCATAATTAATAATAAGCAGATCAATAAGTAAAATAATAATTTTTTATTTCTCATTGCTTAATAGAAGCTTTAACTTATTTAAATTATTCTAGATAAATTGAAAATAATGTATAAATTTAAAAAAGTAAATATTTAAAAATGATATAGTTTATTTTTTGATACAGAAAGTAAAAATTTTCTGTAATTATTAAAAATGACAAAGAAACAAGAGACGGAAGAAGACGAAGACAAGTCTGAAGATGACCTCGATGAAGATGAAGAGGATGAAGAAGACGAAGACGAGGAAGAAGAAGAGTCTGATAAAGACTATTAATTAAATTGGCCTCGTTTATGTTATTTTTTAGGCCGTTATGGCCATCTTATTTTTTATTTTATAAATGATCAATGCATTTCCTCGCAACAATCAGGGCATAACAGTTCAGAATCAACTTTTAAAAGATTGGAAAAAGCACCGCATATATCGCAGAATCCCTCTAATGGCCATTCAACATTGGCTTCCCTTATTTTTCTTTCTTCCTCCTTAATTTCAGCCAATTCTCCAATTTTAGGATACAATTCTGGTTCAATTCTCAATATATCCTTTAGTGTAATAACTCCTATAATCCTGCCCATGGATAAAACAGGGAGTGTTCTAAAATTTAGCTCCCTCATCTTTTTCATTGCTTGATGAATGTCTGCGGAAGGTTTTATTACAGCTACTTTCTTTATTGCTATATCTGCAGCCCTGACTTTATTTAGATCTAAATTCGGTTTTTTCGTAATTGCCCAGAGTATATCTCTTGCATTAATAATGCCCACTAACTTTTTTTCATGCACCAAGGGAAGATTATTTATTCTATTTTTAACAATTTCTTTTGCGCATTCAAGAATGGTTGCTTTTGGGTTTATCGAAACAAAATTACGAGTCATTATATCTCCAACCGAGATCCTGGCCATAGATTTTTTATATTTAAAAGATTATAAGTATTTGTATAATTTTTAACTATAAAAATAAATCCTTACCACATATATCCTTAAAAATAGCGAAATTTCTGAGATATATGAGTGAGAAACAGCCTGTTTACGTTATTCCTGATAATGTTTCAAGAACCTTGGGAAAAGAAGCACAAAGAAATAATATTATGGCTGCAAAAGTCATTGCAGAAATTGTCAAAACAACTTTAGGGCCAAAAGGAATGGATAAAATGATTGTTGATACAGAAGGAAATATTATAGTTACTAATGATGGAGTTACAATTCTAGAGGAAATGGAGATTAATCATCCTGCTGCTAAAATGCTAGTTGAGATTGCAAAAACACAGGAAGCAGAAGTTGGAGACGGTACAACTACAGTAGCATTATTGGCTGGAAAATTGCTTGAACGTGCTGAAAAATTGCTTGATAGAAACATACACCCCACAATAATAATAAAAGGTTATGCAATGGCAGTTGATAAGGCAATCAACATCTTAAACGAGATATCCAACTCCTTAGAAAGCAAAATTATGCTTGAACAAATAGCCCAAACAGCTATGACGGGGAAAGGTGCAGAAGGAAATAAAGAACTGCTTTCTTCTTTGGTTGTAAGTGCAGTAGAACAAATAGCCAATGGGAAAAATATTGATCTAGATAACATAAAAATAGAAAAAATAAAAGGTGGCTCTATCAATGATAGCGAATTGGTTAGAGGAATTGTATCTGATAAAAATAGGGCAAATCCTGATATGCCTCAAAAGATTTTAAATGCAAGAATAATGCTAGCTGATATTCCATTAGAGCTTAGAAACCCTGAAAGAGAAGCAAAGATATCAGTTTCAACGCCAGAGGAATTGCAGAGCTTTATAGAATCTGAAGAGAAATATTTGAAGGGCATGACTGAAAGAATTGTTGAGAGTAGTGCAAACGTTGTATTCTGCCAAAAGGGAATAGATGATGTCGCACAGTATTATTTTGCCAAAGCAGGAATATTTGCATGCAGAAGAGTCTCAAAAGATGAAATGAAAAAATTAGCTAGAGCAACAGGAGCAAAGATAATATCTAACTTATCAGATTTGAATTCAGAACAATTAGGAAAGGCTGAAACAGTTGAAGAAATAAAAGTAGGGGAAGAAAGTGCAACATATATCAGAGGCTGTATAAATCCGAAGGCAGTTACCATTGTATTAAGGGGAGGAACCAGCCATGTTATAGATGAGATTGAAAGGGCTGTTAAAGACGGGCTTGGAGATGTCTCAGCAGCAATAAAAAATGGAAAAATCGTTGCAGGCGGAGGCGCTGTTGAAATTGAGTTGTCAAGAAGATTGAAGATATTCGCCAAAACTCTTAGTGGAAGAGAGCAATTAGCAGTTGAGGAATTCGCAACAGCACTGGAGTCAATTCCCGAAGCATTGGCTGAAAATGCCGGGTTGGACGCGGTAGATATTATGACTGAGTTGAAAAAAAGACATGAGGCAGGATTTTATAGTCATGGCATAAACCTTTTTAATAATGAAATTGAAGACACACATAAAGCAGGAATTGTAGAGCCAATGAAAGTAAAAACTCAAGCAATAACTTCTGCTTCCGAAGTAGCTATGATGATTTTAAGAATAGACGATATTTTAATGAGCAAGAAAGATATAAATAAACCTGGAGAAAAATTCGAAGGAATTGAGTAAATGCGGTCAGCGGGAATCGAACCCACACCATGACGTTGGCAACGTCACATTCTACCACTAAACTATGACCGCATACAAGATTTAGAAGATATATAGTTTAAAAGATTTGCCTTTTAGATTATGATAAAAATATTAGTAAAATAATTGCCTATAGAAAATATTAAAAAGGAAATTGCTTCTTTTCAATTTATACGTACAAGATGTGAGATTTGCAATAGAGAGTTTAAAAATTATATGTTTTTAAGAAATCAACATTAAAGGCATATCTATTTACACCTCTGTTTCAACTGGGGCTCTTAAATTATAATAAAAAATAGCAATTGCCCAACCCTAATTTTTAAAAAGAAAGAATCTAATTAGGTATATGGTTCAAAAGCTAAGAATGGATTTCACCATGAAATGCAAAAATAATAATATTGAACATAAACTTTCTTTATATGGGAGAAGCATAGGATTTAGCAGGATTATTGATAACTTATTAAATTTCAGGGATTTAATTTCTAGTTATTATAATGATATTCCTCATTTAAAAGATATTAAAACCTTCGAAGAACGCGATTTTTCTGAATCTGAATATGTATCTAAAAACTCTTTTTATAAATCTGATGACTCAAATAATAAAAAATTCGTGGCCAGCCTCGTTTTGCAAAAAATAGGTTTGTCTACTTTTTATAATTCATTAGAAAGATTCCTAAGAATTTCAGATAATAAAAGAGATCTAATAAATAAAATCCTGCATGATATCGATAAAAAATACAGTTATAAAGAATGGAATGGTGAAATTCCGCTTAAAGGTGCATTAGACATTTTATTTAATAAATATCAAGAGCATCTTAGAAATTAACTCCGGTTTTATATATAAGTAAGCTTTAAAAGTGATAGGTTTATTAATATTTTAAGATTATTAACAATAACCTACAAGGGCCTGTAGTCTAGTGGCAAAACGACTCGTTTACACCGAGTAGTCAGGAGTTCGATTCTCTTCAGGCCCATAGTTAAAACAATATAAAAAAGGAAACGTTTCAAAAAAAGTGGTACTATAAATTACTTCAAGTAATGTTTTTGGGATTTTTCATATTCTTTATAATTGTAGGCATTCGCGGTATTTTTTACGGAGAGGGTGAGCCATATGTTGGATTCATCTTTGCAGGCATTTTAGCTATTGTTTACTGGCTAATCATGAGAAATAAAGGTTCAATTGGTGGTTTCGTTTTTGGTGTGATAGTTGGCCCTTTTTTATTATTTGTAATATCTAAACTTAATCCATGAGATGAAATAGCTGGAATAGTGTTTATTACTTTGCTAATTAGTGGATTGATATTTTCTTTTGTAGGGTATTTAATTCAGAATTACTTTTGGAAGAAGAATAAGTAGCTCGTCTAAAAAAGTAATTTTAAGGATCTATTTGTTTACACCGAGTAGTCGGGAGCCGAAAAAGAAAAACTTTAATAGAAGATTTGCCAACATAATCTTATGGACAAAAAAGAAATCGCCACCGGAGTGGTGCACAAAGTGCCAGCCGACCTGCGAAAATTCCTGAATTCTTCCTCGGCGGTGCGAGAAGTATGGAATGACCTTACACCACTTGCACGCAATGAATGGATTTGCTGGATTACTTCTGTCAAGAAACTAGAGACAAGAAGAAATCATATCAAACGAGTATCCACGGAGCTTTTAGATGGAAAACGCAGACCGTGTTGTTGGCTCGGCTGTCTTCATCGTTGAAATAGTCTGATGTGCGGAACATTTAGGTCTCGGCATAAAGAATTAGATTCTAGAAAATTATCCTATAAATTAAATACTTCGTCTATTCTTTTAGAGACTTCTAATAAACGATTAAAAATTTGGTCAGAATCTCTTTTCATTTCTTCAATAGCTGCGGATAATGACCCGCCCCTTAATGCAATTTTTCTTTTTTCCCTAAATATAACTCCGGTTTCCATTAATCTTCTTACGTGGTGGTTAACTCTTGGAGAATCTATCTTCAAAGACCTAGCAATCTCATCAGTTGAAATCAAATTTTCTTCTGATAATAAATCAAGCAATTCATACATAATTCTGAATGATGTGTCATTAATATCTCTGCCACTCTTCAATCCAAGACTATTGCATATCCACTTAACCTCTTCTTGGACTTTATTTTCTCTAGGCTGGTCAATATTTTTTATTATTATTCTCTGTTTCATTTGTTTTTTTAATATTGACTTAGATATATAAATCTTGCTCTTTCAGTAAATTTGATATAACCTAAGTAAATATGGTATTTATCTAAACGAAAGATTTAAAAAAGAACAAATATTAAAATGTTATGAAAAAAATAAATGAAAATATAAAACAGGAGAAATTTAAATATGAGCTTTTTTGATGACAACGATGATCCATTCGATAGTATTGTCAGAGAATTTTTTGGCGGGCCTGTAAGAAGAAGGAAGAGAGGCGAGCACTTTATCAGCGGCGAAGATGAAGATCGAACAATTGATTTTATTGAAGATGATAATTATATTTACTTAGTTTTTGAATTGTCAGGATTTAATGAAGAGGATATATCAGTAAATATAAAAGGAAAAGATTTAGAGATTACTGCACAGAAATTAAATGAGGAAAATATTCAGGATTATTTGCATCAAAAGCTAAGACAGGGGCTATTTGTCAAAAAGCACCTGCCTAATTTTATCAATCCAAAAAGCTTCACCCATACGATGAGAAATGGAGTTTTAGAAATAATCTTTAATAAATCTGGAGAAGAAAATAAAAATGAAAGAAGAAAAATATAATTTTATTGAGATTGAAATAGCTGAGGCTTTGCAAGAAGATATTGACAAAGGATTAGCAAGAATTCCTTCAAAAATAATGAATAAGTTTGGTTTGGTATCAGGAGACATCATAGAAATTAAAGGAAAAGAATCGAGTGTTGTTAAAGTAATGAGATCAGTTAAAAATGATATGAATAAAGAAATAATCAGGTTAGATGGGACAACACGATCAAACATTGGTGCATCTTTAGGGGACAGAATAAAAGTTAATAAAACGAAGATTCTTGAGGCAAAGAAGATTACACTGTCGCCATTGCAAGAAGTAAGATTTAGCGACGATCCTACAGAATATTTCCATACAAAATTACTGCATAAACCATTGGCATTGAATCAAAAAACAGTAATAGATGTATTTGGCACAAGATTAAGCTATATAATATCAAAATTAGAGCCAAAAAGTCATGTTATTGTAACTCCAGCAACAAAAATTATTGTAAGTGATGCTCCATATGTTGGGGATCTAAAAGCAACAGGGGTTAGTTATGAAGACATTGGAGGTTTAAAGAATGAGGTCGAACTAATTAGAGAAATGGTTGAATTGCCAATGAAGCATCCAGAAGTATTTCAAAAATTAGGGGTTGGTGCACCCAAAGGAGTTTTACTGACAGGACCGCCTGGAACCGGCAAAACCTTATTAGCAAAAGCTGTTGCAAATGAAACAGAATCATCTTTTTTTTCTATTGCAGGCCCTGAAATAATGAGCAAGTATTATGGTGAAAGTGAAAAGCATATTAGAGATATTTTTGAACAGGCTGAGAAAAATGCACCCGCCATAATATTCATAGACGAAATAGATTCAATTGCTCCTAAAAGAGGCGAGAGAACAGATCAAACAGAAAAAAGAATTGTTGCCCAGTTATTAACATTGATGGATGGATTGAAAACTCGAGGCCAAGTTGTAGTTATGGCGGCAACAAACAGGCAGGATGATATTGACGAAGCATTAAGAAGGCCAGGAAGATTTGATAGAGAGCTGAGAATAAATCCGCCTGACGAAGAAGGAAGAAAAGAAATATTAAAAATACATACTAGAGGGATGCCATTGGACAAGGATGTTAATTTCGACGAAGTTGCATATAAAACAATTGGATTTACAGGCGCCGATATCGAAGTTTTATGCAAAGAAGCGGCGTTAAAATCTATCAAGCCATATTTTAATCAATTAAAAAATATTCAGGAAAAAGTGCCGACAAATATATTGGATAAAATAAAAGTTGGGAGAATGCATTTTCTTGAGTCTTTAAAAATGGTTGAACCATCTGCTATGCGGGAAGTTTTAATACAGAAACCACATACAACATGGGAAGATATCGGCGGTTTAGACGATGTTAAAGAAAAATTAAGAGAATTAGTTGAACTGCCGTTATTAAGGTCTGACCTATATGAGAAAGCAGGGATCAAGCCTTCAAAGGGCATTTTATTATCTGGGCCAAGCGGAACCGGCAAAACCTTATTAGCAAAAGCTGTTGCAAATGAAGCAAATGCAAACTTTATTTCAGTAAAGGGTCCAGAATTAATAAGTAAATGGGTGGGAGAAAGTGAGAAACAAGTCAGAGAAATTTTTAAGAAAGCCAGACAGGTTGCTCCTGCTATAATATTTTTTGACGAATTTGATTCTATCTCTAAAATTAGGGGCATTTCTATGAATGATGCAACAGAAAGAGTTGTTAATCAATTGCTGACTGAATTAGACGGAGTAGAAGAATTAGAAAAAGTTATTGTAATGGCTGCCACTAATAGAAAAGACTTAATTGATTCAGCTTTATTGAGGCCAGGAAGAATTGATTCAATAATTGAACTCGATATCCCAGATAAAAAAACCAGAGAAAAAATCTTTGAGGTTCATACAAAGAATATGCCCTTAGATAAAAGCGTAAACTTAAAAGAATATCTAAATAAAACTAATGATTGGACAGGAGCAGATATTGAGGCATTATGCAGAAACGCAGGTATAAACGCTATAAAGAGATATTACAAAAGTACAAAGAAAATAGACTTTAAAATTGAAAAAGAAGACTTTGACATATCGCTTAAATATGTATCTAAATCTATAGGAAAGGAGATTAAATTAGATGAGATTGAGGACAAAAATAAAAAATCTTTAGATATTAAATAGATTTTAAATATGATAATGCACTATAACTAATGCAATGGAAAGCAGCAAAGCCCCTTTCAAAGTGGTTTATTCTTTTTATGGCAATTTGGGCAATTTTAATCGGAGAAATTCTGCCAGTATGTTTAGAAAATTACGACTGCTTTCCGGATGAAATTGCTGTTGGCGGAAAAGAATCAATGTTTTCTGGCTTTGGGACTTTTACTAGTACAATCATAGTTTATTTAATTTTAGGAATAATTTTTTGGTTTTTATTTAATAAACTTGATTGGAAAATTGTTATAGTTATTTCAATAATATCGGGACAATTGCTAGAATTCCTTGTTTTTAGGCCTCAAGAAGCAACAGAAATTAATGTTGTTGAAAATCCAATCTCAGCATTTCTGTTTTTTTTAGTTATCTGGCCGATCCTTTTAGGACCTCCATATTTTATATTTAATTGGTTCTTTAAAAAACGGCCAAAAAAGAAAAATAGTTTCAATAAGAGAGTCTAGAGCAAAAATTATAGCCCTCAAAAAATATATAAACAAACAAGACAACTAAATTATATGTTAATTGTTCGTGAAATATTTACTGCAAAGCCAGGGCAGGCAGGCAAACTTGCAAAATTATTTAAAAAAGGGTTTGGACATAACCCTAAGGTTAGAATAATGACAGATATAGTGGGAAATTATAATACAGTTGTTGTAGAAATGCAGGTAAATAATCTAGCAGAATTTGAAAAGGCAATGGAGGATTATAAATCTGGAAAACCAGATCCAAACATAAAGCCAGAAATTGCAGAGGAGATGTCAAAATACACTGAAATGTATCTTTCAGGAAAGAGAGAGATTTTTCAAGTTTTAGAATAGTATAAAACTAAAAAAGCTTGTTTGCTTCTTTTTCTTTAAATAACTTTTAATTAGGCAATTTATATCTCGCTTAAGAATTTTAATAAAAGTCTATTCCTCGACAAATAATATTCTTTTCGCTAAAGCAGCTTCAATAATTTTTCTTTCTTTTGGATTAACTATTGTTTCTGAGAAACGAGCATTCTTCAAATTAATAGCACACTCTAAATTTTTAACATATTTAAGACTTGCTCCTTCAAGATGTGCTCTATTGAGGTTTGCTCCATAAAGGTTTGCTCTTTTAAGATTTGCTTCATCTGCTATAACAAAAGGCAAAAACAAGGCATTTGCTCTTAAAGATATAAGATGAGAACCAGCAATAGATAATGAATTTCTACTAAGCTCTTGTTTGCTAAGATATGCCTGCATTTTCTCAAAATCTTTATAACCATTTAAATCAAAACCCTCTTCTAATTCTATCCTAGATAAATCTCTTTCCCCAGCCAACACTTTCTTAACAAACTCTTTTCCTTTCATTTTTGGAAGTTTTTTCGCCATATTTGTTGTAGTAAATCACAGTGTACTAGCTTAGGTTTCTGAAGCTTTTTAAAATATATACTCGAGAACCATAAAATATTTAAAGTTTAATAGTTCTATTAGAACTATTAAGATGAAAAAGGTAGAATTTCATAAGGATACTGAATTAACAATAAAAAACATTAAAGGATTTATGAAAAGAAAAGTGGTTGTTTCTGGAACAAGTGCTAAAATTAATGTCCCAAAAGAATATTTGGGATATGAAACATATCTTGTAATTCTTGAAAATGGGACTAAAAAAGAGAGTGAAAGAACTGGAAAAAGAAAACATATTTCTAAAACAGACAATTAAGGCTCTTGAAAAAAGAATAGATGAGCTTGAAGGAATTGTCAAAGAAAAATCAAAACCTTCTTTTATCAAAGAAGATGTAAAGGAAGAACCAAAAATATCAGGACAAAAAGAAGGTCATGTAGGTTATTCAAGACATGTTCCTGAAAGAATTGATGAAGTGAAAGAACACAAATTGGACAGGTGTCCAAATTGTGGGGGAGTTGTTAGTGATACTCAAGAAATAAGAGAAAGGGTTGTAACAGATATTCCTAAACTAGAGCCAAGAATACTAAACATCTATTTCATCGATGTTATTGTGGTAATTGCGATAAACTTGTTGAACCTGAATTCTATGATGCTCTTCCTAATGCTAGATTCGGATTGAAATTAATGGTACTAATATTAATACTAAAATTAGATTGCCGAATACCGAGCAATAAGATAACTTCAATATTAGACTCGGTATTCGGAGTAAAAATTAGCGACGGAGAAATATACAATATATTAAGGCAATTAAGTGAAGCATTTGGAGATTATTATGAAGAATTAGTCAGAAAAGTTAAGGAAGCATTAGCAAAACATATTGATGAAACTTCTTGGAGAATCAATGGGAAAAATTATTGGCTTTGGATTTTTATAAATAAAGAGATTGCTCTTTATGTTGTCAGAAAAAAGAGAAGCAGTAAAGTTCCAATTGAAATTCTTGGAGACCAAAAAGGAAAAACAATAATTGATGATAGATTTTCAGCCTATACTGAACTTGCAAAAGTAAGCGGATGTGAACAGCAAATATGCTGGGCTCATCTTTTGAGAAATTCAAAAGATTTGGCTAAACATTACAAAGAAGCAAAATATATTCATAAACGAATGAAATATATTTATAAGAGAGCAAAGGAAGGTGAAAAGAAAGAAAATCTTTTGCATTGGATTGATTTAATTGCATCAAAGAGTTATAGAAGTTCAGAAGTTTATAAATTTGTGAAAGGTGTATGCAGAAATCATAGAGAAAATTTATTTAGATTTGTAGATAATCCCAAGATAGAATCAACAAACAATCCTGCTGAAAGAGGATTAAGGCATGCAGTTGTAATAAGAAAAATAAGCAATGGAAGCAGAAGTGAAGATGGTGTAGAAATAACTGCTAAACTATTGTCAGTTTTACAAACGGTAAAACTGCAGACTAAAAATCCTTACGAAGGTATTCTGAATTTACTTCAGAATCCTGAGTAATTAAATCACAGTTTATAAATGTTTCTACAGTCACTACTTTGTAGTTATTTAAGACAAGAATTAGAAAGAGGCGGCTCCTGTTTATGCTACAATGAATTTGCTAGGAAAGGTTTATAATCTAAAGGCAACTTAACACTAAATGAGGAAGAAAATACTTGTTCAAATAGCGCAGATTATTCTTATGCTTGCTTTTTTATTCTTTGGAATAACAAAATTCACAACATCTCCCGAAGAAGGTGCAGGCATATTTGGCAGTATAGGAGGAGTAACTGCACAATATCTTACAGGAGCTTATGAAATCATTGCAGGAATCTTAGTTATAATTCCTGCTACGGCATTCTGGGGGGCTATAATGATCGCAGTTTCAATGAGTATTGCAATTATTTTACATTTAACAATTCTAGGAATAGAAGGATTTTTCATGACATTATTTATACTCGCGATAGTTTTTCTATTAATAGCTATATACATAATAATTCAAAAGAAAAAAACCAATAGGAAATGGAATTAATAAGAAGAGCTATTGAGCCATTATGTATGCTTTGGTGCATCCCTGGATTCTTAAGAAATGAATGGAACCATGCGTTTAAATTATTGAAAAAATAGAATTAAATATGGAAAAAAGAGGTTTATTGCAAAAAGAAGCAGAAAAAAGACTAAGAAAGTTTGGTTTTAATGAAATAAGAGATGTCTCATTAGCTTCTCCTATAAAGATTCTAGTTAGACAGATTAAAAAAAATTACATGGCTTATTTATTATTTTTAGCAATGCTTATTTCTATTTTTGTTGGCGAGATAATAACCGCCCTAGTAATATCCACTGTAATTTTTATTATAATCATAGTTGGATTTGTTCAAGAATTTAGGGCGGAAAAAGCAATCAAAGCATTAAAGAATATGCTTATGCCCATATCAATTGTAATCAGAGACGATAAAGAAAAAGAAATATTATCAAAAAATTTAGTTCCGGGAGATATGGTAATTTTAAGAACTGGCGAGAAAATACCTGCAGATTGCATCTTATTAGAGGAAAAGGACCTTTTAGTCAATGAATCCATCCTTACAGGAGAATCAAGCGAAGTAAAGAAAACAATTGCTAAGAGCATAGACAAATATTCAGATAAAAACATTTTATTTATGGGTTCATTTATTGTTAATGGAAAAGCAATTGGACAAGTAATTCATACTGGAATGAGTACGAAATTCGGCTCTATTGCAGGCATGATCTCTACAGCAGAAAAAGAGCTCCCCTTGCAGAATAAAATTAATTCAATTTCAAAGTATATGTCAATCGTGGCAGTTGTTTTTTCAATTCTGACTGGAGGCCTGATGATAATCATGAATCCTTTCTCTGACAGCCTAGTTATTAACGCCTTAATTTTAATTATTGCTCTAACAGTTTCAGCATTCCCAGAAGGCTTTCCTGTAGTACTTATCACAGCACTAGCTTCTGGCGCCCATAGAATGGCTAAAAAAGATGCAATTGTAAGCAGAATGTCAATAATTGAAACCTTAGGTGAAACAACAGTTATATGCTCTGATAAGACTGGGACAATGACAAAGGGAGAAATGACAGTAAAAAAAATATTTACAGACAATGAATTAATTGATGTTTCTGGTGCAGGATACGAGGCCTCTGGAGATTTTTTTGTAGATAATAATAAAATAAATCTGGATAAAAACAAAATTCTAAGCTTGTTAATAAAATCCGCTGTTTTATGCAATGACGCCAGAATTGAAAGGACAGGAGAGGATAACATTTACAGGACCTTTGGAACACCGACAGAAGCATCTTTGCTTATCATGGCGGCAAAAGCAGGATTTCACAAAGAAGACTTAAATTTTAAGAGAATCGAAGAAATTCCTTTTAATTCAGAAAGAAAAATAATGAGTGTTTTGTGCAAAGATGAAGATAAAAAAATTGTTTATTCAAAAGGAGCAATAGAAATTTTGCTAAATAAATGCCGATTTGTTCAGAGGCATAATGGTATATTTAGGCTTACTGAATTTGAAAAAAATAGGATTTTAAAAATAAATAAAAAAATGACTTTAGATACATTAAGAACATTATCATTTGCATATAAAGAAGCTAAATCTTCAAGCAAAGATCATTTTAATGATAATTTAATTTTCTTGGGATTAGTTGGAATTGAAGACCCGCCAAGAGAAGGCGTTAAAGAATCTATCAGGCTATGCAAAATTGCAGGAATTAAAGTTAAAATGATAACAGGGGACAATAAAGAAACAGCCATCTCCATAGCTAATAGAATAGGCCTTCATGGAAGAGTATTTACAGGAGATGAAATGGAGAAATTGACAACAGAAGAGCTTTCAAAAATAGTTAATGAAATAGTTATTTTTGCAAGAGTAAAGCCGGAGCATAAAATAAAAATTGTTCATGCTCTTAAAATGAATAAAGAGATTGTAACAATGACAGGAGATGGCGTAAATGATGCTCCTGCCTTAAAAGAAGCCCATATTGGAGTTGCAATGGGAAAAAATGGAACAGATGTGTCGAGAGCCGCAGCAGACATGACATTAAGAGATGATAACTTTATCACTATTGTAAATGCGATAAAAGAAGGAAGAACAATATTCAAAAATATTAGAAAATTTGTGAGCTACCAATTATCATGTAATTATGCAGAGCTCGGAGTATTATTTTTTGGAGTATTATTATCTCCATTGTTAGGATGGCAGATACCTTTATTATTGGCTCTGCAGATTTTATTTATGAATCTTGTGACAGATGATCTACCTGCCATTACTCTAGCTTTAACTCCTTCTTCAGCAGACATTATGAAGGAAAAGCCCAGAAGAAGGGAAAATATTCTAAACAAAGCGCATATTATATGGTTCGGTATAGCAGGATTGCTAATGTGCATAATTACACTGCTGTCATTTTATGTCTCTTTTAATTTACTAGGCCAAAACTTTGAATATGCGAGAACAACAGCATTAGTCACATTGATATTGCTTGAGATTGCAAATGCATATAACTTTATATCATTTAGAAAAAAAGTTTCATTAAGTTCACTAAAAGTAAATATTTATTTATTCTATGCTTCAATAATATCAATTATTGCAACTCTTGCAATAATATACGCTCCTCTAAACAAGGTATTCGGAACAGTTCCTATAGGGATAAACAATTGGATAATTGCAATACTGGCTTCCTTATCCATAATAATCATCTTCGACATTTTCAAGTATATAAACAAAAAAAAGGAGTTTCTAAAGCTAGAACAATTCTAAAATATTATTTTCAGAAAATTTTAAATAGGTTTTAACCTATCAAAATTTATGCATGGAAAAAAATTAGTATGGGCATTTTTATTAGCCATATTATTCATCAATTATACTTCAGCTTTAGACTCATTAAGCACTCTAAAACCAGATAGCATTTCACTTAAAAGTATAAATGTTGGTTTATATCTTCTCAATCTAGGAAAATTTGATATTGCTACAGGATCTTTTACAGCTGATTTTTATTTGTCTTTTAAATGTAATACTGCATGTCCTTCTTTTGAATTTGAGTTTATGAATGGACGAGCTTCAAGTTTTGAGAAAATAATCAATGAAGAAAATGAAAAATTTTACAGAATTCAGGCAAATTTAATTAGCCCGATAGACTTAAAAAAATTTCCTTTTGATAAGCAGAAAATGGAAATTATTATTGAAGACAAGAAGAAAACCATTGAAGAACTAATATATATGCCTAATATAGAAGAATCTGGTATAGACGAATCAATTAATTTTGTTGGATGGAATATGGAAGAATGGAATGCTTCAACAAAAAACCATAAATATGGGATATATAATGAAACTTATTCTCAATATATCTTTGAAATTCCAATATCTAGGATAATTATCAATTCCATTTTTAAAACACTCCTTCCAATTACTTTTATAATATTAGTCATGTTGTCAAGCTTTGTTCTAGATCCTGATAAAATAACAACAAGATTAGCAATGGTGGGCTCTTCATTAGTAGCGAGCGTTATGTTCCACGTTTCATTAGCCAACCAGCTCCCGCCAGTTGGATATTTAACATTTATTGATAAATTTATGGTTCTTAGTTATTTTGTTATTTTATTAAGTTTTATTTTTAATGTATTTCTATTAGAACTCCATGAACAGAAAAAAGACGAGCTTGTAAAGAAACTGCATAAATATACTGAATTTACAATGTTTATTTTAGTGCCGTTTTTATATTTGCTTTTATTCGTATTTTTTCTGTAAAATAGATAAAATAAATCTGCACTAAACCAAAATTATTATATACTTCATTAAAATTAGATATCTATGAACAATTTATTTAAATATTGGGGAAAAGTTTTTTCAAATTGGAAATATCTATTTCTTTCTTTAATCGTGGCCTTTTTGTTCTATTCTCTAAATGTCTTTATAGCAAATTATAAATCTATAATAGACTTTTCTCAATCTTTAGGTTTTTTTGGAAGCATCCAATTATTTTTTAGCTTTTCAATTGGATTTATAGATATTATTAAGTTTAGTAGCTTTATTGCAACTATAATAATCAGTCTTTTATTGGGTGTATTGTTCAGTTTAATTTTATATAGGGCTAAAAATATTTCCGGATTTGATTCTGCTGGAGGTTTCCTTTCAACAATAGGAGTAATTTTAGGATCATTTGCTCCTGGTTGCGCAACATGTGGCATCGGTTTAGCATCAGCATTAGGATTAAGCGCCTCGTTTCTAGCCATCCTTCCATTTAAAGGATTCGAGATATCAGCTTTAGCTATAATCATTCTATTAATAGCAATATTTAAAATCTCTGAAAATTCATGTAATATTATGTTAAAGAAGAAAATGAAAAGAGGTTTAGAAAATGAACGAAGAAAATAAGGACCATGTAGTCAATGTTATACATTCAAGCAATACAATTACTATAAAGAAAGATACACTTTGGAAATATTCCACGTTTATTCTGGCGGCTGTTTTAATAGTCGGAGCATTCGTCTTTTTTATGAAAGATGATTCAACCTCGCCTACAGGTAACGTAGTAAATAATCCAGGACAGCAATTGCCGGGGCAGAATGCAAGAGCAGAGATAGATGCAGATGATGACGCTGTTTTTGGAGATAAAGATGCTCCTGTTGAAATCATTGAATTCTCAGATTATCAATGTCCTTTTTGCAGGAAATTTTGGACAGAAACATACTCTCAAATTAAAAAGGAATATATTGACACAGGAAAAGCTAAATTTGTATACAGAGATTTTCCATTAGACAGCATACATCCAACTGCAACTCCAGCTGCAATAGCAGCAGAATGCGTCAGAGAAAAAGGCGGAGATAGCGCTTACTTTAAGATGCATGATAAAATATTTAGCGAAGGCAACATCTTAGATGGGGGAAGTGCAACAGCGCCTGTAACAAAAACAGCGTAATTTGGATCAGCAGAATTAAAGAAATGGGCTAAAGACCTAGGGTACGATATATCTAGCTGCCTTGATAGTAACAAATACAAAAGCGAAGTGCAAAACGACCTAGCTGAAGGCAGTGCTGCCGGAGTTCAAGGAACACCTGCATTTTTTATAAACGGCAAATTATTAAGCGGGGCACAACCGTTTAGTGCTTTCAAACAAGCTATCGATGCTGAACTTAATGCATAAACATATATTTTTTATTAATTTTTTAATCAAAGTAAAATGGCAGAAAAAACAAAATGTGAAATATGCAACATAGTATTTAAAGACGAGCACGGGTTAGCTCAGCATAAAGCAGCAAAACACCCAATAATAGTAAAAGAGCCTGTTTTTAACGGGAGAAGAATAAGAAATTGGGCTATTTTTATTATATCTGCTTCGATAGTATTAAGTATAGGCTGGGTAATAGCTTCAACATATAAGGGAATAAACTCATGTAAAACAGCGCCTGTCACAGATATAAATATTGGAGGGCACACGAATCTTGCCCTGCATATTCATGCTGATTTAAATATAATAATTGATGGAAAGAACCAGCTGATACCGGCCAATATAGGAATCCTTCCAGGAATAATGCGGCCCATGCACACACATGCTTCTGACAATATAATCCATATTGAAGGCCCATGCAAAAGAGAGTTTAGATTAGGAGAATTTTTCGAAATATGGGGGAAAGAATTTATTAATTCAGCCTGCATTTTTGACAAATGCACAACTGATGGAATATTATCTATGAGAGTAAATGGCATCTCTAACAATGAATATAACAGATATATTATAAAAGATCATGACTCTATTGTTATTGAATACAATTCAGAATAATATTATTGCTTAATGCTACTCTCTATATAAAAAACATCAATTTTGCTCTTTTGTTTAAGCCCTTCATAATATTTAGGATAGGCCTCCTGTAGTTGAGCACTTAATATCCTTTTCTTTACTTCTTCAGAGACTTCTTTATAAGGCAAAGTTCTTTGGGGGGCTTTCTTTATTGTCCAAATAATATGCGTACCAAATTGGGTATCTACTGTGCCAATTTTTCCAGAAAGCTGGTTAAATGAAAAATCCTTGAACTCCTGAACCAATGCATCATCCTTTGAAAATGTATATTCACCGCAATTAGCTATACTAGCAATATCTGTTGAATAATTACTAGTATAATTACAAAAATTCTGAGTATTTATCTCCTTTAATAACATATTTGCTTTTTCATTCTGCTGTTCTTTCGTTAAATCTGTATCTCCAATCAATATATGTTTAACTGTAACCTTCTCTCCAACTTTAAAAGTATTTTTGTTTTCATTATAATATTTCTTTATTTCTTCTTCAGTAATCTCAATTTTGTTTGTTAATTCTTGTTTTATTAATTCTTGTATTGTCAATTGCTCCGCATATTCATTTATCAATTCATCCTCTGTTTTATTTTGGGCAGCCAACCTATTGAAAAATTCTTCTTTTGATATTCCGCTTGAAGCGATAGCAATAGAAAGCTGATTTGCAGCTATATCATTGCTAATCTCAATTCCTCGATTCTTTGCTTCTTGAAATAATACTTCTTTTTCAATCAATTGATTTAGTATAGACTCTTTTGTAGAAAAAACTTTATATTGCTCAGGCAAGGTATCATATAATTGATTTAATTCTTTCATAGATATTGCTTTTCCATTTATTGTTGCCGCTAATTCTTCCTGTTCAGGAGAATCGTAAAAGTAAAACATAATCCCAACAACAGCAATAATTGCTATAGTAATAAATAAGAATATTTTCGAACCAGAACGTTTATTGTTTACAGCTTGGGGTTGGCTTAATTCTGCCTCAGTCTGTGATTGCACAGGCAATAAATCCTGTGTCTCAATATTAGCTAGGCTTGATTCAGCTTTTCCTTTTTTAACAGACATAATAATCTGAGAAATTATTTATTATATAAATGTTTGTATATAAAAATTTAATCCTTAATGCAGGCAAAATTTTTAAATAGGGTTAAATAAATGCTTTATATGGAAAAAATTAAAAATTATTTTATTATGGTTTTGTTAATTTTTTTATTTGCTTTCCTTATTAATTTTCTATGGGAGTCCATACACGCAATTTTTTTATATACCTGTTGTTTAAACATGCGCGCCCCAGAATTTGTAAGATTAATAAGTTATGCTTCATTAATCGATTCTGTGATTATTAGCGGATTATTTATAATAATATCCTTCATTAGCGGACCATATTGGATAAAAAATACCAGAAAAAAAGAGGCCTTTATTTTTATTATATCTGCCTTGATAGTTGCCATATGGATCGAATATCGCGGCGTATACCTATTGCAAAAATGGCAATATAGCGACCTTATGCCTATTATCTTTGGAATAGGCCTATCGCCTATGATCCAGCTAATTGTAACTGGATTTCTAACTTTATCAATAGCAAAAAACCTTAGTTTAAAATTCAACACTAGATAGTAGTTACAATAGAAAGGTTTAAAAAGCAGGAATCTATAAAAATACTATGAATAGAAGGCAATTTTTAAAAAATACAACTTTAAGTTTAGTTGGCGTATTATCTGGAGGATATATAGAATATCAAAGAGAAAAATATAGCGAAAGAAATAATACATCAATAAGTAGCAGGTTAAGCACTACTGATCTCAAAAATAAAACAGAGAAAAAATATACTTTAGAAGATTACATCTCTGCCGTCATAGAAATAGAATCTAACGGCAATTCAAATGCAGAAAGATATGAACCGCATTTAGATGATTACAGCTATGGATTAGGACAGCTTTTAACAAGAACTGCAAAGGATTTAGAAAAACGGCATGCTAACCTGCCAAGACTAGGAAATACGCCGGAAAAAATAAAAGCAAGTTTATGCGATCCTGAAATAAATAAAGAGTACATTAGAGCCTTATTTAAAGAGGAACTGGATTTTTATAATGACTATTTATTAGCAGTTGCATCTTATAATGCTGGACACTTCAGCCCTAGAAACGCTCGCTGCCAGCAGCAGTTAAATGATCTATATGGGGAAAAACTAGCATTAGACGGCAGATTAGGTTATAAAAGTAAAGAAGTAATTAGCAGATTCCAAAAAGATCAGGGGTTAGAAGCTGACGGCAGATTAGGAAAAGAGAGCTATAATAAGCTTCAGGATGTTTGGCAGGAAAAGAATAGAAACAAGCCTAATCCTAAAGGCGTTATTCCAATAAACAACTATACTCCTAATCATGTGAAGAAATTCAAAAAGGCTCTGGAAAAACTAAAAGGCATATAGAGCGCATAGAAGAATCCATAAGAAAATGTCTAGATAAGGAATTTGATCATAAAAAATTTGAAAGGGAAATTAAAAAATTAATTGCGTTTGGTGCAATAGAGTTCAACAGAGGCTATAGTTTAAATCCTCATTTAAAAGAAATAAAAAATGATGTTTTAAGAGAAGTTATTAGATATGTTCTTTCAAATAATCCATTAGAAGAGAGAAATTAATGTTTATCTTTTAGAATAACTTTAAATCTTTTCTTATTTTATCACGTTTAATCTGATGCTCTTTTAAAAATTTAGAAATTTTATCTATTGTTATCTGCTTTAATTCAGAAGTGAGCATTTTCCCTGATTTATAATCATTATAGATATTATTTAACTTCTTATCATCATCTTCAAAAAATATTTTCAGATATTGAAATGGCACATCAATATCTGGATTTCCGCCTAATTTTCTATGTTCCTCCAAAGTGTCTCTGCCTCCTGAAAAAGCATATTTATTAATTTTCCGTTCTACGTCGTTTTTTGAATCAGTTAACGCTATGTAAGAACTTATATCGGATGACGACATCTTACCGCCAGATAAGCCAGGAGCAAAAAAATTATAAGTAGAGCTTAACTGAATAAAGTTTTTAGATTTTATTCTCTGCGATATATCTCTAGCTAGCCTTAAATGAGGGTCTTGATCTATCCCGACAGGCACTACAACAGGAATAGGTCCGTCAAATTCAGGCAGTTGTGGATGCAGCATATCAGACGCCTGAAGCAATGCTGAAGCCATTTTTCCAGGCGTTATTTCTCCATAAATAGCTTTAAACTCTGCAAATGTTGTACTTTTAGCCAAAATATTCTGCAGCCTGTAATATGCATTTGATTTTTGTGCATCATTCGACCTTGAACTTTGAAAATAAATATCTGCTTTTTGGGGATTTAAACCAAGAGCCAAATAATTTAAAATATATTCTTCTCTAGCAACTTTTCTGCACTCTTCTAGGCTTAAATTTCTTGTATTATACGCCTCTATATCTGCTATAGAAATATATATTTTTGCACCCAAATTCTGGTAAAAAATCATCTGCTGTGCAACAAGCATATGCCCAATATGAAATTTCCCTGAGGGCATTAGTCCAGTCATCATTGCAAATGGTTTCTTATCTCTAATAGCCAGAATAATTCTTTGAAAATCCCTATGCGCAAAAACAACTTTTCTCCTAAATAAAAGATTTTTGTTGAAAACAGGGGGAAGGTTTTCCAATAGAGATATTCCAAATTCCTTTACTACTCTATTATAGTCTAAATTACCATTAACCTCCCATGGATTAATTATAGGGCTGCTGCTTTTCATGATTAATCATAGATTAAACGATATTTAAATATTGCATTCATAATCTAAGTGTTTTATCCCGAAATAAGTTCCTCTCGACAAATAAGATAAGGTCTGCTGTAAAGCAGACTCTTATGAGAAAACTAAATATAAAGAAAATAAGATGGATAGTGAAAGAAGTTGAAAGGAGGGAGATAGGTGTTTGGAGTATAGCAAAACAACAGAAGATAACTCCAAGATGGGCGAGAGAACTACCAAAAAAATACAGAGGCAAGGAAATAATCCTAAAGAAACCTGGCAGAAAAACAAAGCCAATACCTTCTGATGAAAGAAAACTTGTGATAGATACTTACAATGAATATCTTGTTGGTGCAACTATGATTGAAAGAAATCAAAGATGCCCGAGAAGAATTCTTTTTTATCTCTTATATAATTTATTGGCATGTTCTAAGATATAAATCAAAAAGCAAGAAGATTTATATATAGAAAAATTCTTTTAAAGAATATGAAAAGAGGCATTTATTTTCTATTAATTGCCGCCCTATTAGTTGTGCCTATAGCCTCCGCAGAGATATTTATCGGGCAGCCAGACAATGGTATTTATAATTTAGGGGATGATTTTGAAGTTAATCTGACTTTGAACTCAAATTTAAAGAAGAGCGATTTTCTAACAACATCTTTAGTTTGTGGTGAGAAAAAAATTGAATTGTATAAAAGTATCCATTCTCTTGATGCTGGAATGCAGAAATCTATAACTATTAACTTTGGAATAGATAAAACTATAATTGGCGATGTCTTGGGAGAATGCATAATTGAAGCAGTATATGGAAATGATAAAGCATCAACTTCTCAATTTACAATTACAAATAAAATAGACATCAATTTCAATATAGAAGGCATTGCATTTGGTCCAAATGACGTAGTAAAAATTTCTGGAAGAGCAATAAAATTGAATGAGAGATTATTTGGAGGATATACTGTCATAGACATTAAGGAGATTAATTTAAGTTCGATTCAGCTCATCGAAGAAGGCAAGTTCAATTCAACTTTTATAATCCCTGATAATGCTCCCCCAGGGAATTATGAGATTAACGTTAAAGCATACGAAAAGGAGGGGGATAACATAATTAACGAAGGACAGTCTACAAGCCTGATCAAAATTAAACAAATTATTAAAAAAATAAAAATTGACATTAGTAATTTAATAGTTGTTCCTGGTAATGATTTTTACTATACTATATATCTTTTTGACCAATCAGAAGGCAGTGTAGAAAAAGATATTCAGATCAATATATTAAGTCCGGATAAATCTTCCTTTTACAATGGATTGATTAAATCAAACATTGCAAATAAAATCCACATAGAAAATAATTATGCTCCTGGATATTGGAATATTGAAAGTTCAATTAATGACTTAAAAGACTCTAAATTATTTTTAGTGGATGAGCTTGAAAAAGCAGAGTTTAGATTAGAGAATAATACTTTAATCATCAATAATATTGGAAATGTTCCCTATAAAAAACCAATAGAAGTTTCAATAGGCGGGGTTGTAAATATTAAAGAGATGAATCTTGATGTTGGCAAAAACAAACTATTAAAACTAGGCGCTCCTGATGGAGAATATTCGATCTCTATCAACGACGGCAATCTAAAAGAAGAGCTGGGAACAACATTTCTGACTGGAAGAGCTATTGGAGTCGGAGACATTGAGAGCATTGTTTTTGGAGAAATTGGTCTATGGATATGGTCTGCTTTAATTATCATATTAATTATCATTATATTAATACTTTGGAGAAAAATAACAAAGAAAAATTATTTTGGGAAAACACCAAAGATCATATCTCCAATAAGAAGCGAGGAATTTAATTATAAAAAGCCCGATATACCTGCAATTGGCCCTGTTTTAGATAAAGGCATAAAACAGGAAGCAGGAATAATTGCTTTAAAAATAAAAAATCTAGCAGACCTCCAAAAAAATGCAAGCGGCAGTATTAGTCAATTTGAAAAAATCGACAAGACCTTATTGCAAGCAAAAGAAGCAGGTGCAAAAATTTATGTTGATAATGATTATAGGATAATAATTTTTGCACCTGCAGTAACCAAAGAGCAAGAAAATCAATTAAGGTCAATAATTATCGCAAAAGAAATTGAAAAAAACTTACAGGAATTTAATAAAATATCTCAAATAAAAATTAATTTTGGCATAGGAGTCCATACTGGGCAGATTGCCGTAGAAACAGATGCTGGGAAGTTTAAATTCGTTTCATTGGAGAACACTATAGCAATTTCAAAAAGGATAGCCGAAGAATCATATAATTCAGTATTACTATCAGAGCCAATGCACAAAAAAACACTTGGAAAAATAAAAGCTGACAAAATCTATAAAGGAAATTACTGGATCCTGAAGCAGGTGATAGATCGAAGCGATTATCAGTATTTTATTAAAAGATTTTTAGATAGGCAAAAAAGAGAGCAAAGTTAACAACCTATAAAAATTGAAAAGGTATTTAAATAAAGATTGGGTAAATATAAAATGAAAAAAAAGCAAACAAACAAGAATTACTCTGCTACAGTTAACAAAATTTTTTATCTGGGGATTCTTGGATTTGTTTTCGTTATTGCAATATATATGGCATTGACATCAAATACAATATTATTTAGTCCGCCTGAAACTGGAATGCTGTATGAAAACGCCGCCACTATTCTGTCGGGATTTAAGAAAGACGGCATTGAATGGTATTGTGGTTACAAAGAATCTTATATTGATAATAAAGAAAATGTTTATGGTCTAAAAGAGCTTATTGAATTAAAAAAGATCTTGGGCAATGATGCAGAGCTTTATAATGAATTTTGTTTAAAGTAAAATCAAAAAAACCTCATGTGTCTACAATAATAAAATCTGGATTTATTCCAATATTAATTAATAAATAAGTTATTTCTCCAGTAAAAAAAGTTGGGCCGCATACATAAAAATATTGATTCTTATTTTTTACGTTATTGACTAAAAAATTCCTATCTATTCTGCCATATAAGTAATTTTCATTTTTTTCCCTTGTCAACAAAAATTGAATATTTAAACCCTCATTAGACATTTGTTCTAATTCTGGTTTTAAGATTATATCTTTCTCAGTCCTGTTTGAATATATTAATGAATTTTCAGAAAGTTGCCCATTTATTCTTAATTCTCTTAATATGGATAAAAATGGCGTAATTCCTGTGCCGCCTGCTATAAATAATCCAGGCCCTTTAAAAGCAATGGCACCAAAAGGAGGGCTTAACAATAATTCATCATCTTTTTTTAATAAGGCGATTTTACTCGTGAATCCATTTATATTTTGATAAATTTTTATAATAAATTCCAGGTTTAAATCTTCATTTATCGAGGCGATAGAAAACGGGCGCGAATCAACCTCTCTATTTTTAATATTTATCGACAAATTGCAGGCCTGTCCTGAAATAAACTTAAAGTTCTCAGGTTTTTTAATTACAAACTTTTTAGTATTATATGTTAAATCTTTTGTTTGTATTATTTTTACTTTATAAAAATTGATCATGTGCCATTAATAAATTAATAATTATTTAAAATTCTCTTCCTTTCTCTTCTTTTATTACAAACCTCTTCTCTTTCGTCCATTGTTGCTCTTTTTCCATTTGTTTATTGCTAAGTCTCCACGATCTAATGAGATAAATAGAAATTAAAGATATGGCTGCTGCAAGTGCCAGCAACAAGACTATAAGAATATACCTTAGATTTCTTCTATCTTTCGCATAAATCTCGCCTAATGACTTCTGAAGATTATCTTTACTTAAGCTTATACCTATAACTCCTTTAGTGGAAAAGGAATCTTTAAGAGCGCCGAAAACTTTATAATTTCCTATATCAAATATCATTAATGCTCCCTTTGCCAATTCATATTCATTTTCAGATATTTTTAATATAGTCCTGCCATCTATTATCTTAAATAATGAATCATATAGATCTCCATTTACATTGATGATAAATTCCTCATTGTTTTTAATAGTAAAGTATACTGCTTCATCACTAACAAAAATCTCCTGTCTTTTTTTATTTAGCCCAACATTAACTTGATTATTTTTTTCATTTTTACTTTCAACAGGCAGGCCGCCTTCAGAACCGCCTCCTGTATAAGAAGAGCCCCCATTAGATCCTTCATTGTTGTCAGGATTAACTCCGCTTTCAGGATATTCCTGTGCAGAATAAACTGAAAAACCAGAAACATTAAATACCAGATTCCCATCGGTGTAACTTTCTATTAGGCAGTCAGTGCAAATAATCCCATCTTTAAATATTACAGGTCTTAAAAGTTTCAATCCTTTAAGTGTTAGTCTTGCTCTTTTATTTAATGAAGCTAATTTATCCGATTTTAGATCAATTTTATTAAAAGATGTTATTACATTAGAATCTAAGTCTATTTCATAAGTTAGGGGATCTGCTGCCGCTGATAAATCTACGTAATCTAAAAATTCAATTTTCGCAAATGATATATCATCTAAAATAAGCTTTACAGAAGACAACTGAGAGTCATTTAAATCATCAAGCCTCGAGGTCATTGAAAAAGGTTTTGTAAAATTACTATATTTTACAATAAATCTCCTTGTAGATAAATAATTAAATTCTCTCTTCTCTGATATCTGTTTAGTTGAATTATCTATAAAGGCGGTGATATTATGAATTCCATGCATAGGGTAAATAAAGCCTGAAAAATCGCAGGATGTATCAGTTCTGACTGAATTAAAAACATACCAGCATAATGATGCGCCAAATCCAGAAAATTTTATTTGCACTGGAGTATTTTTATATGTTCTATTTTCTGGACTTTCAATAATTAACCTTAATAATTGCATGTCATGGGATAAATCTCTTTTTCTAATAAGCATAACAGCATCTGAACTATAACTGCCGCCGCCCTCAACTGTCAGTGTTACTTTCGCTTGCTGGCTAAATTCATATTCTCCCAACAAATTCCATTTTCCAGCTAATGAAGAATCATTCTGATTAACTCTAATTGTATCTAACAAATTATTGCCATTAAAAATTTTATAAGGTGCATTTTGAGACCTCGAAGGAAGATGAGTCCACCATACATATATTTCATAAACTCCAGGCAAAATTACAGCATTCCAGGTTGCTGTATCTCCTATTATTGCAGAATATAAAGAATTAGCTCCGTATGAATTAGATGCCCTTGATGTCTGCCAATTGTTCTGTGAAGAAAAACCAAAATCCAAATTATCTATTATAATTTGGCTTTGCACAATATCACAATTTAAATTTAAGAGAGGATCTTGATCATTGCAATCATTGCCTCCGCATGCGTTGTCAGAGTAACCATCAGAATCATTATCCTGACAGACTATTTCATTAGTGCATAAACTTATTTCTCCTTTGAGTCTTAAACTTAACTGCGCTTCATAAAGCGACCTTGGGCATAATGCTTTACCATAATAGTTTGAAGAGGGCTTATCATAACCTATTCCCTCCTTATAATCTCTAGGAAGAATATACGGCCTATAAGGATCATCATCTGTTTTTCCGTTTCCGTTAATATCTGCGATTCTATCTGACATTTCTGCAGTTATAACATCTGAAAATGACCCATATGTCCCGATAATATATCCCCAGCCGTATTGATTTGAGACTATTATGCCTTCATCAGGCAGCTCGCCATGTGGTTCTAATTCATCTCTTATTTTATTATTGTCGTTATCTCTATCCCACCATGTTAAAATTGGAATTGTTAATCTTGCGCCCCTAATATTCCAAAAAACAGTTTGAGTTGTTCCATGGCCATGATTTACGCCTCCAGTAGAAAGCAAATCAATAGGCCTTACAGCAGCCTCCCAATAAGTTCCATCGACAAAATTATTTTCTATAAGATTCGATGAACTAAGATATGAATGAAAGTCATTTTGTGTTGTAAAGATCTCTTTATAATTAATGTCTTTAATAACATTTCCGCTTGTGCCTGCATTATTAATCGTGATTCCTTTCTTAACTTTTTGGAAAGTGCCGTTTTCAATCAATAGCTCGTTTGTCCTAAATAATTGCAACGCATATCCATAACCTCCTCCAGGATTCCCATCAACTTGCATATTCTTGATATAAAAGTTTTTCATAGTAACTTGCCTTATGTCTTTTAAATAAACAAAATTATTTAATAATTCCACATCATAAGCCCCATACTTAGTATTGTCTGTTGGACGATTGATATTTTCAGTTGGGGGATAAGTTTTTATATCATAAATCCAGGAGTTCTCTACATTATACATATAAATAACTCTATTGTCCTTAATTGAAGATACAATAGGATTTGTAGAATCATCATTGTCAGGCCATTCATTAGGATGCCTCAGCATTCCGACTGAAAAATGCTCCAGCCCAATCTCAGATAACCCTGGATTAGTCTTTATTACAACAGGCTTGTCTTCTACAACTTTTACTCTATATCTTGTTGGGACATCAATAGATATCTCTTTTTTTGCAGAATTGACAGCAGTAATAGTTCTTCGCCAAATATATGCTGTATCGCCGATATTCCATATATTAACGAGGTCATGTTCTCTTAAAAATGCGTCAGTATATTGTCCATAAATTATTATTTGATCGCCAATGCTGAATAAAGAAACATCAGAAACAGGAATTACCTTTGTAGGATAAGGCAGATCTTTAATTATATTAACTGATTGCGATGTTGTCGCCATCCAGCTAGTTTCAGCATTGTTTGGTTTATAAGCTATATCAAAGATATTTTTATTATCCATATCAAAGACACCGCCCATATAAGGATCAACTTTGATTTTTGTCCTGTCTGGACCGTCTCCTCTTATTACAATATTATTTGACCTTATCCTAAAGAAATAAAATTGATTTGAAGATACTATCTTATATTCTCCTTGTGGAAGATATATTATCCCTCCTCCTGAACTCCCTGCATCATCTATTGCTTTTTGAATTGCCGGCTTGCAATCTGATTGCCCATCAGGAATACAGTTATATGGACTCTTTGTTACATCATAAATCTTTGCATTTTTTGTCCATGAATTTTGGTCTTCAGGAGGAATAGGTTTTTCACTTCTATGATATCCTGCATAAGAAAAATCGTGGAGGAACCTCTGAGGGTGATAATTAGGGCCTGTTGAAACCATATTATTATTCGAATCTTTTGTTCCATTAACATCAGAAAATACATTTACTCCTTCAACAGGACCAATTTTGTCTATAGGCTGCCAGTTATCAGGAAACATTTGAGGGCGCCAATATAAATCTCCGGAATATCCTACATCGTAAATAATAAACTCCCTAAAAAAAACGATGAGTAGATAACTAAATATTATCAGGGAGATTATAAACAATACAGTAAGAAATATAACTGAGTTGTTTTTTTTATAATTGCTTTTATAAAAATGCCTCTTTTTCATCATTTATTGAAAGCTAACTAATTTATAAATCTTTTTTATAAAATATATAGAATCAAAAAAACAGGAGATTCCACACCGAAGCATGGAATCCCCAGGTTCAACCGAAATCAAACAATATCTTATAGGTAAATAACTATATAATATTTTCTGAAAAACAGATCAATTGAATTTATGCATATATTTATCTAAATTTATTCTTTTATTCTTTATTATTATACCCTCTGACTTTAATAGCTCTATTTTCTTATTTATATTAAATTTACCCTGAAAAGTAAATCCTCCTAAAGAACCATCAGATAGAATAACCCGATGGCAAGGTATTTTAGGGCTATTCTTATTTATTTTCATAGCAATCCCAACAGCTCTATATGCCCTGGTGTTCAAAGCTTCAGCCACCGCCTTATATGTAGTTATTTTGCCTTTGGGCACTTCTTTCAATAATTGATAGCACATATCATTAAATCTCATTTCTTCATAGTTAAATATTTAACATGCATCATAATTAAAAAAGTATTCAATAAAGCGTTAAATAAATAAATGAATAGCAAAATGAATTCTTCATTTATATCTACTGCAATAAAATAGAAAATTAAATAATTTATTATAAATAAGATCAAGAATAGCATATTCATAGGAAATGCAAGAAATAGGACCAGAATCTCTAACAGCCGTATATTAAGAATGCCAAAATAAAAAAATATCTCTTTAAAAATAAAGAAAATAATAAATACTTTTACTAAATAAATTACAACATCCTTTATATACGGTATCTTTGCAATGTTCCCCGCCTCTTATTTTTCTTAAATACCATTATTTGAGCAGCTAATATCGAATATAAAATTATTGTGTACCAGTATATAATAAATATTGGGACAATAAAATAATATTTTTTATTTTTTATATCTATTACTGCAAGTTTAATGCACCATATTATTGTAAAATAAATAAAAAATATAAAAATTCCCAGAAAAAAAGAAGAGAGATTGAATGAAGCTAAATTTAATGGAAGAATTATAAAAGTCAACACCTTTGGGAATAATCAGTAAAACCCATAAAAGAATATTAAAAACATTTCTAAGGAAACTAAAAATCTTTTTTCTTCAAACGAGTGCTTTGAAAAAACTTCAATCCCGCCCTGCTGCCATCTAACTCTTTGATTTACAATATCTTTGATATTTAAAGGAACTTGAGTATAACAAAGAGCATCCTGGGCCTGGATAATATCATATCCTTTATCAAGAATTTTTGCTGAACTATCAAAGTCTTCAGTTAAAGTACCCTCTTCAAACTTTACTAATGCTGATCTTCTATAGCCTGAAAAGGCGCCTGGTGTTACTGTCACAGCACCTATTGCACTTTGAGACTCTCTAAGAAAATGCGTGCTAATTTCGTATTCCATTTTCTGAATGTAGCCTAATAATTTGCGCTTAGACAAAGCAACCACATTGCCGGCTACTGCTCCAACATTCTTAGAAATAAATTTAGACATCAATAATTCCACGGCTTTATGATGCAAATAAGAGTCCGCATCAATAGTTATTATAAAATTAGATCTTGCATGCTTTAAGCCTGTATTTAATGCCCTGGCCTTCCCTTTATTTTTTTGATTAATTAATTTTATATTATTATTTTTATTATGATAAAAAAAACTTTCTGCTATTTGCGCAGTATCATCTTTGCTTCCATCATTAATCACTATAATTTCTAAATTAGAATAAGTCTGATGAATGCAGGAATTTAATGTTTTTTAATTGTTAATGATTCATTATAGGCCGGAATTAAAATTGTTACATTGGGCTTAAACAATGATGATAATTTTTTGTTATAAGAATAATATAGTAAAGATCTGTACATAAGGTATGGCTCATCGAAAATTAACCAGAAAATTACCAGTTCAATAAAACTAAGCATCTTTCACCTCATATTTCCTTAACAAAAAGGATTTATTAGGCTTTCTGTGCGATATCTCAAAGTTTTTTACTATCAAAAGGGAACAAACATTATCGAAGATAAATTAATATAGAGAAAACGTTCTATTTTTCTTATGATTATCGATAAGCTTGATGAAATAACTAAAAAAGCTGAAGTTCAAGACTTAAACTCAGACGAATTACTTAGAATAAAATCTAGAACATATTACCCTGCAATAAAACTTCTTGAGGAGAGTAGAGGTATCGAAGAGGCTCCAAAAGAAAATGATGTTAGAATAGCATATAATCTCTTTAGGCATCTTGATCAAGGCGAAGATATTCCAACAGATAAAAACAGTGGAAAAAATGCTCAAGAATTAAGAACTGAAAGAATTGGTATGATAAATAGAATCGCCTATATTTGCGGTGAAATTGCAAAAAGGGAATATATTGAAGGGAAAGGTATAGAAGATATTATTTTAGGAGATGAAGCAAGAAGCGTTACAAAATGGCTCATTGAAAACGAACCTGATAAAATTGGGAAAATTTTTGCAGAGCATTTTGGGAGGGGCGTTGTCTGGAGGGATTTCTATGAAATAGGAAAAGAAGGTGAAGTAGGAACTAGTATAAAAAAGTCATTAGATTATAGTATAAAAAGCATGGCTCACGGAATGATTATTTTTATAGAAAGGGGGCCTATAGAAACACTTAGGCAGTTAGATGATTACTGCGACATGGTCGCAGGAAATATCGGAAAAATATTTCTCAATGAGTTAGTTAAATTAAAAGACAAGGATGAATGCGGAAATCCTATAAAACTAGATGATTTTCTAGCTGAACAGCTTGCCAAGTATCTACAATTAACAAATATCGCAAAAAATGTCAGATCAGATTATGAAGAAGGAAGAAGATTTTTCCCAGGCTCATGGATACACAAAGGCATTAGTTTTGAATCTATGATGGACGGAAATTCCGTAGATGCTATTGCTGTAAGGCAAAAGGTTCTAAATAAAGTCCTTTCCTTTGCACAAAATAAATTTAACTATGCAATGAGGTACATAAATCAAATCCCTTATAAATTAAGCGGCTACAAAGCATTCTGCTTATTTCCTGTAATTTTAGCGCAAAAAACTTTAGAGAATATGCGTGAAGCTGGCACTGAAAATGTATTTAACGGTATTGAAACTGCCGTAAAAATTCCATATGGAATTAAAAATATATTGGAATTCAGCAGAGATATAGTAAAATGCCCAGAAGACAACCTCAAATCTTGGTTAACAAATTATGCAAGACACCCCTCACAATTCATATTCAAAGACGCTGAATATAATCAATGGTCTAAGAATTACTTAAAGTAATCACATTGAAGATAATTTTTTAATTCTTTCGTTAACATCGGGATGAGTAGAAAATAAGTCCTGCATCTTCTTCTTATAAGGATCGCCGATAAATAGAGGAGCAACTGCCTTAGGATATCTATGTTTATCTCTATCTAAAACATGCTCGTCGCGAATCTTTTCAAGCGCATTTTTTAACCCAGTTGGAGAACGCATAAGTTTTACGCCCGTCGCATCTGCTGTAAATTCTCTTTTCCTTGATATTGCCAGAGAAACAAGCTGTGCCGCAATAGGCGCAAGAATTGATGCAAATATTGCAATCAATATTAAAATCACGCCTCCCTTTTTATTTTCTCTGGAATTAGCAAACCATAAATTTCTTAAAAATAGCTGTGCAATAATAGAAACCATTCCCACCAAAACAGCAGTTAAAGTCATGAATCGAATATCAAAATTTGCTATATGAGACATCTCGTGTGCAATTACGCCTTCTAATTCATGCTTAGAAAGTTTTTTTAATGCTCCTGTTGTAACGCAAATTACTGCATTTTTTGGATCTCTACCAGACGCAAATGCATTTATTTGATCTGATTCCATTACATAAACCTTTGGCATTGGCAATCCTGAAGCAAATGCCATTGATTCGACAGCATGAAACAGCATCCTATGTTCTATTTGAGAAGCTGGCTTTGCATTTACCGAAGCCAACGCTATTTTATCAGAATTATAATAGCTAATTAAAATATAAAGCAAGGAAAATATAGTTGCAATTATCATTATAAAGAAAAATAATGATGGATCTAAGATTAAAGAAATTATATATCCTAATCCAAGAATAAAGCAAAAGATAATAATCATTAATAAAAATGATTTTATTTTATTTTTCTGTATTTCATCATGAAAAGATAGTCTTTCTGCCATACTTATAGATTGATAGGAGAGTATATAAAATTAATTCATTCAAACTTAACTTTAGGAACTGCTCTTTCTTCTGGAGTTATCTCCAAAGAAGGCTTTTCAGATTTGCCAAAAATCTTAGCAAACATTACTCCTGGGAAAGTTTCAACAGAATTATTATAAGAAAGAATAGAATCATTATAAAACTGCCTAGTGTATGCAACTTTGTCCTCTATAGCAGCCAATTCTTGCTGTAAATGCAGAAAATTTTCATTTGCCCTTAATTGCGGATAATTTTCTGCTAATGCAAATATAGATTTAAGGGCTGTTTGTAACTCTGACCCGGCTTTAACTCGATCTGGGAGAGATTTTGCCGATAAAAGTGCCTTTCTGGCGTTAGTAACGTCTGCAATAATTAATTTTTCATGTTTTGCATAACCTTTGACAGTATTAATTAAATTAGGAACTAAATCTGCTCTTTTCTTTAATTGTACATCTATTTGAGCCAGAGAATTATCAATTCTATTGCCCAAAACTATAAATCTATTATAATAAAATATAAACATTATAACTAAAAGCGCTACTAGAGCAATAATCACCCATATAAAAATTTCCAATGCCATGATATTTTTAAATAAACAGAGATTATAAATCTTTTGCAATAATGGAAAAGAATAAAAATAGCAGTTATTTTGTTTAATTATGAAAAAGGTTGTGAAAGCGGCTATAACATTTATTTTTGCTATTCTCTTGGTGGCTTCACTCTATATATTCTCTGACTGGTTTTCAAAAACCACAGGATATATAATCGACGAAAGTCCTGAAATGGATCTGGCAAGATGCCTCGCCTTAAAAAAAGTAAAAATTTATGGGGCAGACAGCTGTCCAGACTGTAGTTTGCAAAAAAAATTATTCAAAGATGAAGCATTTAAAATTTTAAATTATATTAACTGTTCAGAAAGTCCAATCCAGTGCAAAGAGATAAAAAGCGTTCCTGCATGGGAGATAAATAATTCTTTAATATATGGAATAAGAAACCTAAATGAGCTAAGATATTTATCTAAATGCTACTAAAACTTCTTAGAAGAAATATAATATATATCGCTTAAATCAGGTTCTTTATTAGGTACATTTCTTGCATAAAGAATAGAAAGCTTATCGTTTCTGGTGCAATAGTCTATTACATCATCTAATAAATTTTTCATTCCATGATTCAACAAATTAATATGGTCTGAGACTTTTTCCGCTGAAACCATTCCGCCTAAATCATGAATATAAATAATAACCTTAATCGACAGGCTTTCTACTAAAGTTTTATTGCTATCATTCATACTCAAAAAAATATTATTTGCTTTAAAAATCTTTTGGAATATTGAAGAAAAATACAATGTGAATATTTATAAATATGCATCGTTTAAATTTCATATGAGGATAATTACCCTTCATTGTGATTATATTAAATTTAAAGCCATTAAAAAAGCAATTAAAAATGCTGAAGAAATAAAAAGCAAAGGAGAGGTTTTTGTAAAAGAGCCTTTAGTTGTTTTAACTGCTATAGAAAAAGGCGATAATGACAAAACAGTAAAACAACTAATCGAAGCAGTCAAAAAAACAGCGAGCGATGTGAATACAAAAACCATTGTTCTATACCCATACGCCCACTTATCTTCAAATTTAGCTAATCCAGATACTGCGCTAGAGTATTTATCCGAAGCAGAACATACTCTTCAAAATTCAGGCTATGAAGTAACAAGAGCACCATTTGGACATTATAAACAATTCGAATTAAAATGCAAGGGCCACCCTCTTGCAGAGCTATCAAAAGAATTTAGGTCAGAGATATATATAGAAAAATCTGAAAAAATTGGGAAGCTTTTTCACAATAATATTGAAGACTATGATCCAAAAAAGCTATTAAGAGAAATATCAAGAACAAAACTCGATACATCTAAATTAAAAGAAAACGACCATAGAATATTAGGGCAAAAATTGGATTTATTCAGCTTTAATGAAGCTGCTCCTGGACAGCCATTTTGGCATGAAAATGGATTAATAATATTAAATGGATTAATCGAGATGTGGAGAGAAATTCATAAAATCGCAGGATATAAAGAAATACTTACGCCTCAAATTATGGACAATAAAGTTTGGAAAGTATCGGGACATTGGAATTTGTATAAAGAAAATATGTTTATTACAAATTATGAAAATAGAGATTTTGCAGTTAAACCAATGAATTGTCCTGGTGCGATGCTGGTTTATAAGGCTAAAACTAGATCATATAAAGACCTTCCTCTTAGATTATCAGAATTAGGAATTGCACATCGAAAAGAGTTATCAGGAACTTTATCAGGATTATTAAGAGTAATAAGAATCAGCCAAGATGATGCCCATATTTTCCTTGCAGAAAATCAGCTTGAAGAGGAAATAATTAATGTTATTAACTTATTTAAGTTTTTTCTGGAAAAATTTGGATTTAAATATTCATTTACTATCAGCAGTAGAAATAAAGAAAAAAAAGAAAAATATTTAGGCGACGACAAATTATGGGAAAATGCAGAAAAAGCATTGGCTTCTGGATTAAAGAAATTGAAATTGAAATTTGAAATAACTCCAGGAGAAGCTAAATTCTATGGGCCAAGTCTTGACATTGTAATCAAGGATTCTTTAGGTAGAGAATGGCAATGTTCTACATTACAACTGGATTTCAATATGCCAAATAGATTCGAGTTGGAATATATAGATAAGGATAACAAATCTTATACTCCTATAGTATTACACCGCGTAGTATTTGGCTCTCTAGAAAGATTCATTGGAATATTATTAGAACACTTAAATGGCGCTCTGCCGGTATGGCTCTCCCCAATACAAATCAGAATTATTAACTTTACAGAAAGAAACATTAAATCTGCACAAAAAGTTATAACTAAACTTCAAAATGAAATCCAAAAATTAAGAATTGATTCAGATTTTAGAAATACAACAATTAGTGAAAAAGTAAGGGACGCAGAAATGCAAAAAATTCCTTACATTATAGTAATTGGAGATAAAGAAGAAGAAAATGATACTTTAGCAGTAAGAGAGAGAGGAGCAAAGCCAAAACCAGGCATAAAAATTGATAAATTTTTATCAGAAATAGATAAAAAAATAAAGAATAGAGAATAGATTTTTATATTTATTGTTCACAAGGGAATGTTCCTGAAGTTGCTGATTCAAATTGCACATATGTAAGTGCTTGATTACTCCCTTCGTCAAAATAAAGATTTAGAATAGGCTTTGCATCAGTAATTGTTTGTTGCGTATAAAGAGTCCATGTTGTTATTGGAGGATATCTATAATACCACGTGAAAAGATTTCCAATTCTGACCAACTTTATATCTATTTCTCTAACAGGATCAAACGCCTCGCTTTCTCTATAAGATTGTCTGCCTAAAACGAAAGGTGGAGAAGTTGCTGTATCTCTTTCGAAAACACCATTAATATAATTTCCTCTATCTCTATATGCCCTTAATCTATATAATCCAAGCCCGTTTCCAGACCACTTATAGTATATTCTATAAATGAATCCGTCATCTCCTGGATATTCAGTGAAAAATCCGAATGAGTTTCCAACATAAATATGCCAGCCCATTTCTATGGAAAAATCTCCTGTTAAGTCAATTAAAAACAATTCTCCATTAGAATTTGAAATCATTTCTCCATTAGATATTGTCCAACGACTAGTCCACTGTGGATCCTTATCTGCCCAGAAATCAGATACCAACTGGCCTGTAAATGGATCCTTATACCAGCTTTGAAAAGTTATTGTAGTACTATCTGAGCAATCTATAGGGGTAGGGGGAGGCGATACAATACCATCACACTGTGTATTACATTGATTAGGTTGTCCATTTAATGCTCCGTCGTCGCAAACTTCAGTACCTTCAACAATATTATCTCCACAAATTTGACCTCTAATAACAGTTGATCCTTCGTCGGTTATTCTCTCAGGGAAGCAAGAAATTTCATTATTTGAAAATGAACAAGCCCTCATTTTATCCTCGTAATCAATAATTGCCGCTGCTCTGATTCCTTTCACTTGCTTATTTAAAAGTTCTGATGGAAAAACCTGGGGCAGTAATATAAATTGAGATATAGTATTAGGAAGATCTGTAAATTCTTTTATTAAACTGTCTCCATCAATAAAAGTAAAAAGCAATTTTGCTGTTTTTAAATTTGTTTTTTCGCTTCCAGGATTTCGTTTTAAAGTTATTTGTAACGAATTATCTTGCTTTATAATACAACTTTCTGGCTCTAATCGCAGTGTTACACATTCTGTTTTTATTTGGCTGCTTAAATCAACTAAGCCTGTTTTAAGAAATGTCCAAATTATTATTATTGCAGCTATTGCTAGCGCAATTAATAATAAAGCAGTCATAGCACTATTCAATCCTCTTTTAGTATTCACATTTATTTGAGTTACCTTATATTTATAAATTTTTATAATTATAATAAATCAATTTAAAAAGCAAAAATTAAAAAATTTTAGTAAACATATATTTTACTGCATCTCCAAATCCATAATCCTGAACATCAAATTCTCTGACAACCCCACCGGTAGGCGCACTTCCTCCTGAATCTCCGCCGCTTGAACTACTTCCGCTTGAGCCTCCACTGTCTCCTCCACTATAACTTCCCCCAGAGTATGAGCCTCCGCTATAACTTCCTGATCCTGAATAACTTCCACTGCCACCACTATAACCAGAGCCAGCATAATTAGGTCCAGCAGGATCATCAGGCCCATAATATCCTCCAGAATAAGAACTATAGGGTTCTCCACTACTCGGATAAGGCCCGCCGCCCCCACCAGGGCCATAATATCCTCCTTGATATCCTCCAGAAGGAGGCACATATCCTGGTGTGTATCCTGGTGTACCCGGACCCCATGGCTGACCTGCTCCTATATCAGGCCCACCCCCATAATAATATCCTCCGCCGCAAGCTCCATTGGCGCATCCATAGCCATATTGCGAAGAGCTTCCTGATCCTGAATAACTTCCACTACTATAACCAGAACCGCCATAATATCCCGGGCTATAATAAACATTTCCAGAAGATTGTGCATTAGCTATCGCTGCAGAGTCTTCAACAGGATCAGCTTGTCGCCATTGTCCATTTTCATAAATATGTCCTATTCCGCTTCCAGAAGGCGAATAAGTTCCTTCTTTTGGTGTCCTAGAATAGCTGCTCACAGGTGCGCCGCCTGGATTAGTGCCAAAAGCAGGATCATGGCCATAAGGATCGCTTACTTTATAATTTCTAGCACTTGAAGAATCAGGACTTATCCCTGAAGGCAAATTATAATATTCGCCAGTTTTAGCGTCGTAATAATTGTAGTTTCTATTACTCCAGCTACCATAATAACCAGGACCACCAGAACCGCTATAACTCCTGCTATAGCCTGTTCCAACTTCAGAGCTTGGTTGTCCGGAAGGTGGCGGTACAGCTTTTCCATTCAATGACCATCCCAATGAAGAATCTACTACATAAACATCGCCAGTTGTAGGATCAGTATAGGTAGTTCCAACTTTTGCATATCCCTCTCTGCTGCCTTGATTAATCCCTCCTTTTGAATCAGAACTCCAAGTACCATCTACATTTCTTGTCCATGTCGCTCCGGTATAAGGGTCAGTATAAATTTGAGGAATATTTGTATAACTAGAATCCTTATATGAATAGCGGCTGACACTACCATCAGGATTATAAACACGATAACCGTGCTCATAATTATAAGTTTTCACTTCTTTCCCGCTAGCATCATAAACTCTCCCATAACTATATCCAGGATCTCCACCAGTATGTGTCCCAGTCGTTGGATCATATTTATCTCCTTGTGGAGATTCCCAAACCCCTGTCGCAGAATTATAATTCCATGTTTTTCCTCCAGAATAACTTACTCCATCTGTTTGCCATCTGGCAGAATCATACACATTCCCTCTATAATCGACATATTTTGTGCCATCATAAGAAACATAATGATTTGGCGGAGGCGTATAACTCTCAACTTTTGAACCTGATAAATCAAATTTCTCCCACGCACTTATATCTTTATTGAATGCCCATCTATCCCCTGAAGGAGTAGTATATTCACCGGAATCTTCATATCCAACTGGTGCAGGAAGATAAGATTTCTGAACTTTACTTCCATCAGGCGCCTCCCAAAGACCTTCTCCTTTGTATTTCCATTCTCCTTCTGGCCCAGTATATTTATAACTGTCAATTGCCGGATCATAAACATAGTTCTTTTTATGATATGAACTATCAGGGATAAATACTTTTCCTGTTTCAGAGTTTATATAAGTGTTAAAACCAGGATCAACATCCCAATTATTTAGCAATCCATCTTCATTAACATATATAACATCAATAGGACTAATCTCTACTCTTCCATCGCCTCCATCAACAGGATAAACGCCGGGTGGATAAACAACACTGACTTTCTCATTTCTATCTACAATTACTGTTTCCTGCGTCCCATCTTCTGATGCTTCAGGTTTTCCTTCTCCTCGTTCTTCCAATTCTCTCGTATCTTTAATTTCTGCTTCATAACCTATAATAGAATACTTATATTCAACAATATTCCCGCTAGAATCTTTATTATAGTAAGTATAAACTTCGTCTCCATTCTTATAATTATTCTCTGCTTCATAAATCTTTCCTTCTTCTCCAAGAAGAGGATAATTCTCAACGTAAGTTACACCGGCTGGAGTAGTATATATATATCTTCCATCTTGGAAACTATACTTATAATCTGTTGCAGGATCCTTGTAATCAATTCCAATCACAGATCCTCCCCCCCATTTAATATTATCATGAAATTTCCCGTTATCATACCATCCTTTAATTTTTTTCTCGCCTGTTTCAGGATCAACATCAATATCTATTCTTCCGATTGGAATTACTTCAACAGGCAGCCAGACAGGCATTAATTTATATGTCTCATCATCTTCAATCCAAACAACATCAGATCCAAATAGGGGAGCCCATTTCTCTCCATAAACATTTTCATATTCGTTATCCCATCGCTTGCCAAGTTGAGCATTGATCTCTGATTCAGATAAACCTTCAGACCTTAATTCTTCAATCCATTTATTCATAACCCCTTCATCTCTTAATTTATTAGTGAGTTCTTCTGATCTTTTTGTTTTCTCTTCTCTTTCTTCACGAGTTTCATCACTATCAATATCAATAGGTTGTATAACTCCAGGAGGCATCCATTTCTCTCCATAAACATTTTCATATTCGTTATCCCATCGCTTGCCAAGTTGA
>CAYXLD010000002.1:0-4754 GCA_964465795.1 Candidatus Woesearchaeota archaeon | reverse complement strand
CTTCAGACCTTAATTCTTCAATCCATTTATTCATAACCCCTTCATCTCTTAATTTTTTTGTCAATTCTTCAGATTTATGCGCTCGCTTATATTCTCTAGCATAATAATCGCTATATTTAGGATATCTTGCTTCAAAATCATTCCTATAAGATTCATCTTCATAATATTCTATAATATTCTCGCTATTTTTTTGTTCATCATTTATCTCTGAATTAATAAATTCAATTGGGTCATTTCCTAAAATATCTCTGACATATTCTGTGCTTATTTCTTTTTCAGCAATTTTTCTTTCTAAATTATAAATTAATTGCTCTGCACTAGTTAATTGTCCATATGCTTTTCCATAAAGTTCATTTTCTAAAGCGTATTCAGATTTTTGAAGATGAAGCTCGGCGTTAGAAACCAGAATTTCTATCGCAGCGGATTCCTCCAAATTGCCGCTTTCTTTCAGTTCTTTTGCCTGCTCATTTAGTTCTGCAATCATATCTTTAACTAATTCAATTTTCTCTTCATTAACAGCTTCCTTATACTTTTCCTCTACCCCAGACTCCTTTTCAGTTTTTGCAATAATTATTTCTGCCTCTATTTGAGACACGCTATCCAGAAGATTATTTATAATGTCTTTTTTTTCATAATAAATAATCCCGCCAACTATAGCACTGCCTTCTTCAACGCCAGCACTTATATCTCTTGCCAGTTCCAGATTTATATTGCCTAACTCTACCTGCCTAAAAGTTAATTCATTAATCTCTGACAAATAATTTCTTTCAATTTCCAGCATGTCTTTTTCTATATCGATTAAATTATGCAAGTGGCTGCTGCCTGATTCGATTTGCTCAATGTTAACTCCTTCCTCATCAATATAACTTTCAATATCTGAAGATATCCTCTCATAAATCCGCCTTGCTTCAGCAGATGCAGTTCTTGCATTTTCATCTCCTTTTTCTATTAAGTAATACATCTCCGCGTATCTCTCAGCAAGAACTTGTCTTTCCAATTCAAGTTTCTCTTCAGTTGTCTCAGCTGAATTGATTCTTCTATTATCTAGCCAAACATCAAACCCCCAGAAAATACTCCCAGATGTGGTTCCTGGGTCAGGAAAAACAAGATTTCCATCATTATCTTGTAATTCTTCTTGTGCACCAACTGAAAAAGAAAAAGTACTTAAAACTAAGATAGATATGTTAAAATATAAAAATATCTTATTATTCATATTGATTAAACCTCTCTTTGACATTTTTATTCTGCATGATAACAAATCTATACTGGTTTAAATAGTTTCCTAACTACGAGCGTGTCTAACAAAATGCTAATTCACATCTTATTAACAATTTAATCTGATAACAAAATGTCCTTGCTGTACCATTGTTCTTATGGCATTAAAGTCTCTAACTTTCAATCTATCACAATGTTTATTAATTAAACTTCCAAATAGATTTTCTCCTCTTTCTCCTTTCACAATTTTATATTTTTGTACAATTCTATGCATAACAGCATAGGCACCATTCAAATTATATACTTCATTACGCCATCTAGGTAACATAGTACCCGCCTCTGTTTTGTAAATATAGGGAGTATTTATATTGAAAGAACTTATTCATTAGACACGCTCGACTATTCCAAATATTTAAAAACTAAAAAAACAAATAAATCTATGGCAGAAGAAGACACTCAAACACTTAATGAAAAAATGGATGACCTAATATCAACATTGGATGAAATTAGGGAAGCATTGGTTAATATAAACAACAATCTAGCTAAAATAGCTGAAAAATAAATTTATTATATGCGAAAAATCCAAAAACCTCTTGTAAGATTAGGATATAATTCTATATAATCTTGAATTGCGGCCAAATGGAACAAACAAATATTCATTGCAATTCTTGCAATAATACCAAAATCCTCCTCTACTTTCATCTTTACATGAAAGCATCTTCTCAACTTCAACTCTTTCTATTTCTCTAACCTTATACTTTTTAAGATAATCTTCCCAATGCTCCTGGAAGATTTGTTTAACTGAATAGAAAGATTTTTCTTTGTTCTCTTTCTTATTGATATATGTTGTTTCGTGAATAAAATCTACGAAAAAGAATTTTATGAGGGAATTTCCTTAATTACTTAGGATAGATAGTCTGTTCCGCATAAATCATTTTGAAGCCTTCGCATTTTTTGTTAATTCATCCGATGCAATGAATGATATACCCCATACAATAGCTACAATACCCCATATTAAACTTAGACTTGCAGAGTTCTCTGGAAATAGTAACGATGCAAATCCAAGCAAGATTGGAAGAAATCCTGTAACCCATACAGTGAGCCACCAACCAATAGGTTGTAGACTTGCTAAAAGACCTACTAAAATAATGATGAAGCTGAATGCAACCATATTTTTAAAATGACCAATAGCGGAATGATCATGTTCAATTGATTCATTAACTAATAGTTGGTCGGTTTCCGTACCTTCACCATGCATGGGTATTTTATGACCAAAAATACTGATAAACTTTCCACCATCATTTTGTTGATGGATATTCATATTTTCCTTCTGTAAGTTGATATTTATAACTGCTAATAGTAGCAACGGCACGGCTACTATAGTGATTAGTAATAATCGTGTCCTATTCACTCGGGCTATGTTGAACCAACTAAAGAGACCAGCCCCTTTAGGGTGTAAAATTGTTGCGAGGAGTGTCAATCCACCAAAAATCAAAATGAGTATAAAAGGAACCCAGTTATTTGTTATAAAAGAAGCAATTAACCACGCAAACCATGCAATCAAAGCCATTAACTGTCCGGCAATATTCTCCGATGGCTTTCTTAGTTGGGTAATCATTCCCACTGCCGCTGTTCCGATAATGAGTGAGAATACTAATTCGTGTATAACATCAGTTGTAGAGGTTAGATGTTCCATGGCTGATATTTTGTCAGCTATGTTATATGGGAGCCATCCTAACCAATCAGGTAGAAAAAGCAATGTACTAAGTAACCCAAGTAACCCTAAAAAAGCCAATACAATAAATAAGAAAACAATCCGTTTCCATTCTAATTTTTGACAAGAATTACGAAAAAAATTTATTGTTCTATGCATTTTCTCACCTAATGGCCTCCCAGTAAGTTTCCATTTTTCTTTATTTTTTCTACCAAAACATCCTTTATTATATCAATAGCTTTGAGTATTTTTGGGTTTATCAGTTTGTAATAGACGTTCTTACCCTTTCTTTTTGATGTAACAATTCCTTTAGCCTTCATTATTGACAAATGTTGGGAGATATTGGCTTGATTTAACTTTGTTTTCTCTATTAATTCAGTAACTGAAAGTTCTCCATCACTCAATAAGTCCAAGATTTCATGCCTAATTGGATTTGCAAAAACTTTACACATTTCAGCGTGAATTTTATGAAATTCTTTCATATAAAAATATTAGAATAATCTAATATTTAAAATTTTTGCTGTTATTAAACGAAAATCCCAACTCTTCTTTTTTAGAAACCTATAAGAATTCTCGAACCAAAAAGCTTATTTTGTATTTAATCCTTTCGTTTTTAATAAAACATACGACATACACCTATTCGCAGTCAAGAGCTTCACTATGATTGGTCGTGGTGATGTTTTATTATTAATTATCGCTATAATCGGTAACAATTAGGCTATTTTTTGGTGCGAAAAATCCTTAATCACCTAATCTAATATCATCTCCACTTAACCTCCACATCATCGGTTCTTTCTCTTGGCTTAACTTCAATTTTATCAATATCTTCGCTAATTCTTGAATTAAACATTATTTCTCCAGTATATGCAATCATCCCAGCATTATCAACTAAAAACTCATTTGGCGGACAGAAAAATTTTGCTCCGCGCTCAGAGCACATAATTCTGCACATTTCCTGCAATCTCTTATTGCAGCCAACTCCCCCGCCAAGAACTAATTCATTCTTTCCTGTATGTGCAATAGCTCTTTCAGCTGCTTCAACGAGCATTGCAAATGCTGTTTCTTGTAATGAAAATGCCAAATTTTTTAAGGGAATTCCCCCGTCATATAATTGCTGTAATTTAGTCTGCATCCCTGAAAATGAAACATCCATTCCCTTAATTGAATAAGGCAGTTCCAGATATTTTCCTTTTTTTGCTTCTTCTTCAATTTTCGGCCCTCCTGGAAACCCCATTCCAACATGCCTTGCAAATTTATCAATAAAGTTTCCTATACCTATATCCAATGTCTCTCCAAATACTCTATATTTTCCTGCAGCATAAGCAATTATTTGAGTATTTGCTCCAGAAGCATACAGCAGAACAGGATCTTTGCTCCCAGCACTCCTTCCAATTTCTAAATGAGCAATGCAATGATTTACCCCGACCATTTTAATATTCAATCTTCTAGCAAGTTCTTTCCCAAAATTCATTCCTGCATACAGGCAAGGAGCAAGTCCAGGCGCATTTGAAATTGCAATTGCCATTATCTCGCCTTCAGAAATTCCTGCTTTCTGCAAAGCTTCATTATAGGCTTTATTTGCAGCTTTTCGGTGATGTTCAGCGCTTTCACTAGGTATTATACCTCCTTTTTCTGTCTTATACATATCTCTAACATTGCTCAAAATCTTTCCTCTATCAACTACAGCAACGCCAAAAGTATGTGCCGTACATTCAATACCAAGTATCATAAAAAAAATAGATTATTAACATTTATAAATAATCCGTTTTATTGACATTGTCCGGAGTTTGACTGAAAAATAGTTATTCTCGAGAAATTTAGGTAG
>CAYXLD010000001.1:69777-99670 GCA_964465795.1 Candidatus Woesearchaeota archaeon | reverse complement strand
TTTAGCCTATCGCTAAATTTAGAAGTGGTTAAAACTCATCGGAGATACTCATCTAAGGATTTCTTCTCACGTTTTTGTTTCTTTTTCTATATCTTTAATAGAGGCTATATCATGAACGCCTCTTTCTGGGCGATAATTAATTATTCTAGGGAATCTTAAAGCATATCCTGAAGAATAGCTTGGGCTTTTTTGAATATTTTGATAAGTTACAGAAACTACCAATTTGGGTTTCACTTTTACTTCTTTCCCCTTTTCCTCTAAAATTAAAGGCTTTAAAAGTTTTGTCATTTCTTTATACGTTGTGCCTTCTTCCTTTTCTTTTAATCCTGAAGAAACTTTTCCTACTTCAAGAAACTCTTCTGAATGAGAGTTAGCTTTACATGCCACAATGTAGGATGTTAGCCATCCAGCTCTTTTTCCTGAACCATATTCTGCCCCAATTATAACAAAGTCTAATTCATCTACATCTGGCTTCATCTTAACCATATATCCAACTCTTCTGCCTACTTGATAAGGTGCATCTAATCTTTTTATCATAATTCCTTCTTCGCCAATCTTAAGAGCTTTATGGTAAAAATCCAGGGCTTTTTTTTCACTATCTGTAACGAACTGCATAGAAGGGCGAATTTTCTTCTCTATTTTCGGGATTATTTTTTCTATTATTTTTCTTCTTTGAATAAATGGCTCGTTTGCTATAAGTTTTCCATTATAATATATTATGTCAAAAACATTTATTTCTACTGGAAGGGATTTTATTAGCTTATCAATATCATATTTTCTTTTAATTCTTTGACTAATTGCTTCGAATGGCAGATATTTTTTTGTCTTTGGATCATATCCCACTACTTCAGAATCTACAATAAAAGAATGGCCCTTGAGATATTTTTTTATCACTTCAACTATATCAGGGAATTGTGGTGTAACGTTTTCCAAACGTCTTGTAAATAGATTAATATTCCCTTTTTCGTCTTTATTTATCGCTACACGAAAACCATCATATTTATGTTCTATTGCGGCAGGCTTGCCACAGATTCTAAATGCCTCTTCAATTTCTGTAACTTTAACGGGGAGCATTACTTTTAGAGGCTTTCCAGGAGAGATCTTTATTCCTTCCAAATATCTTTTTCCTTTTATTGCCTCTTGAAAAACTAAGGCATAGTCATTTGAAATATCATAAGCCCTTTCTATTATTTCAGGCGCTTGTTCATCTTGGAGGAATGCCTGTGTAAGTGCGTCTCTTAGAATTCCATCTGCTGCTCCAACTCTAAGATCAGATAGCAAAGTGCGGATGATATATTTTGCTTCTTTTCCTGATGCCGAATTAATAATTTCCAAAATAAAGGAGAGTTTTTTATCAACTGCGCCTTTTCCTTGTATTTCCACTAATTTGCTTAAATTTTCAAAGACCCTTTCAGCTTCTAACTTTTTATGAAACAATGTTGATTGCTTTCTTTTTTCTATTAGTTCTTCGGCGATCTCTCCCAAGTCGCCAATTTTTCTGAGTTTTTTATAAATCTCTGTTTCTGATTGACCAGATGCTTTCGATATAACTTTTATAGCTGATTTATCTGAAATACCAAATTCTCTAGGGTCATAATCCGGAAAAACTCTTCCTTTTAGCAGGTATATTAATTTAGGATTATTTTTTAGTTTTTTTAGAAACTCTGCAAGTATCATGGTTTTTTCTAAGTGTTTTGGAGTTTTTGCTAAAGCTTCATAGAGTTCTACAAATTGTAAGTATTGCATTACCTATAAAAGAAAAGAGATTATATAAAAGTTTATAAATAGTTGTCAGATTGATTAAATATGAATTTCCCATATTTTATAAATAAATATAAAAAAACTACTATGGTCGCAACATTAGGATTATCATTTGCTTTAACCTTTGGTATTAGGGACTTTATTGAACATAATAAAATAACTTATGATTTAATAGGTAAGGCATTGTATAAGGCTTCTGGAGAGGATGGAATGTTAAGCACAGAAGAGAAAGTCAGATTTCTTAAAGAATTAGGATTAGAATATGCTGTTCAAGATGGACAAAAGTTATTATTGGAAAAAAGCGGAGAATTTGCTAATGTTTATCTTGATTCTTCTTATGTAGGCACTCTTCATAGGGAAGGTTTGAAAAAATATATCAGCAATGATTTAAAGTTATAATATTAATTATTTAGTAATAGAGAATTTTATTTATATTTTAATTATTTTATACGGCACTTTTTTAGTTTTTAGAACTTCTATAATTTCTTTATAATTTTCTTTATCTGTCAATATTCCTGAATCTATTTTTTCTGCTTTTATTTTTTCAATTAGGCCTTTCTTTTCATAAATTTTTTTCTCCTGCTTGATCTTATACCCTGATAATTCCCTAATTATTTTCATCTTATCCTTTTGTTTTAGTTTATTAATATTATATTTAATTATAACTCTCTTTTCATCTTTTTCTCTATACTTGCTATAAAGAGATATTCCATAATGGGAAATTTCATTTTTTAGCTCCCGCCATTGTTCGGTTTCTAAATCGTCAATAATTGGAATTATCGGATTAGTTATACATTTTAATCTCCAGGTTTTTTCTGATTTCAACTCGAATTCATTTATAGACTCTCTAATTACCTCTTCTATATAGTTTTTATTTTTTCTTTCTATATCTATGAATATATCTATATCTGAATCTTTTCTTTGATTTCCTCTTGCGAAACTTCCAAAGAGAATAACATTCCTTATTTTCTCTTTTTCCTTTAACTTTTCAAAGAAAATTGCTAGAAAGTCATAAATATATTCAATCATTTTCTTCCTCCAAGATTTTTTTTAGTTTAAATAAAAGCTGAATTGCTTCATTTACTTCTTTTGGCTCTTTTTCTCTGCCATAACATGGCCTATTTCTCAAATTCTCTATTTTTACTAAAATTTGAATTACTTCTTTTTTATTTTTAAAGTCAAAATTAAAAACTTTTTCCGCTCTTTTTTCTGAAACAAAAAATGAATGATTAATATGAAATCCAGAAGTTATTAACTTATTTTTATGTAAAAATATGGCAAATAAGTTAGTCGAGGCTTCTGAAACAGCAAAACCGATTAATTTTTGCCCTTTGACTACTAAATTAAGACGTATTTTTTCTTCTATATCTTCTATTAATTCCCTTGCTGTTTTCTCATGTTCTTCTACGGAAGCCATATTTTAACATAGGAATAGAGCTTTTTATACCTTTCTGTTATTTATAACATATAATATGTTATACGTAACATATATCTTGTTATTTGTAACGTATTTTATTTTAAAGATTAAATCCACCCTTTCTTTTTTATCCCGTCATTAGTGATTTGAAAATCAAGCAATTTTTCTGGAAGAGAACGATGTTTTTTTATAGAGGCTGTTCTTTTGCCTTTTTCATTTGACAGTTCTATGTGACATTTACTCCAATATTTTAAAATGTCTCCTGCAACCATTCTTTTTTCTTCCTCCCAATTGTAAACTTGATTTGTTATAATAACAGGGATTTCTCTCTTTCTTGCTATTTCTGCAAGAGTTTTTATTTGAGAAACTAATTCTGAGTTTATATTATTCATTTCAAGGTTATTCTTTTTTCTTGCTTCTGCGAAATCTAAACGATATAAGATCGTCATACCGTCAACTACTATGAGCGTAATTTCGTTTTTTAAATGTTTCAAGAGAGTTTTAAAAGACTCTCTTTGCTCTTGAAAATTTGTCGGTTTTAAAAGGAATATGTTTTTTAAAACCTCTTCAGTATTTTCCTGCGCTAGTTGCTTTACTCTTTCTACTGAAAAACCTCCTTCAGTATCAATATAAATAACTTTGTTCCCTCTTTTTGCCTGCGATACAGATGCAAGCAGGCAAAAATTAGTTTTGCCAGTCCCGGATGGACCATATACCATTGTTACAGTATCTGTTTCATAGCCGCCATACAGGAATTTGTTTAAATCATAAGAACCTGTAGATATTTTAACCATACTAAATAGGTTATTGTCATATATATAAAAATAACTAATAAATTAAAAATTCTTTTTTATCTCTTTTTTCCTTTTGAAGGCATCATTTCATGTTTTGCGAAACATTTTTTGCATGTGAAAGAGTGTATCAACAAGATAATTCCTGCTATCAATACAATCCACATTGAATAATTTGTTTCCCATATGGCAAATACTATAATTATAATCGCCAAGACTGCTTCACAGATACTTTTACACATTTTACACCTCCTTTTTAATGATATTATAATTAATTATTTAGGGTTAATAAAGGTATCTTTTTTATTTTACAGATGAAGAGATTATTTTTTCAAAGTTAAGGATATTTTTTCAAGATCTTTCTTTATCGTAGCAACTGCGTCTGAAACAGCTTTTTTCGCTGTTTTATTTGATGTTTGAATTTTTAGGATTATAGGCTTTGTTGGATGTTCTTTTCTCCATGCTGCGAAATCCACTTCTTGAGTATTTAAATAAACTCTTAAAATTTCAGCTATTGTAGGATTGTCTAATTTAAACTCAAAGTCATTTTTATCCTGTTTGACTATTTCAACTTGCATATATGAATTGATTTTTCGTGGTTTATAAGCCTTTTGGGAGCATATAAAAAGATATCTGATCACTCAATAATTTCAATATCACCATCTATTTTTGAATTTTTTCTCTCAAGCTTGTCATCGGAAATATCATCATTTTTAATTAATGATCTAGGAGACTGAACGAAATCTTTCTTATCTTTTCTTAAATTAATATTAAGAAATGACTGTATTTTATTTATTATGATGAAATCGTTTTTAGGAAGGATTCCATTTTCTACAAGTTTTATATTGTTTTTTGATTCATTAATTTCCTTCGAAAGTTGTCTCCTTGTTAAGTTCCTCTCTTTCCTTTTTTTTGAAATTAACCAATGAAAATTTTCTAATAATTCAGAGACAACCTGGTTTTTTTTCCAATTTAAAGGCTTTCTCAAGTCTTCAAGTGTTATTCTTTCTTCTTCCTCTTTTTTATCTTTTGTTTCTTTCTTTTTTGAAATTTGCCTTTTAATAATAAGCAGACCTTCTTTTTTAGCATAATCCTTAGTTACACGGACAATTTTGCCTTCTTCTATAGCTTCGACAAAGTTATCATTAAACTCTCCGTTCCATGATTCCATATTTTTTCAGCACAAGTAGAGTTTTTATTAATTATGGTATTCTAGTATAGGAGAATTTACTACAATTCTAAAAATTTTTCAATTTCTTCGAGAGATTGGAGTTCTGTAATAATGTGCTTTTGATTGATAAAGATAATAGGTGTTTCTTCTATATCATGCCTATTTTTTAGAAGCTCCAATGATCTTATTTTTGCGTCTGACGCTATAGGTACAAGAATAACACGGTCTTCATATTTCTTCTTTAGATCCAAGAGAATTTTGCTGAAAGTTATTTGTCTTGCTTGTAAATCTATTCCGGCATTTGTATATTGATATAAGTAGACTACCAGGTTTGTTCTACCCGGACATAGTTTTTGATATTCAATAATATTTATCCATAACATTGTTCTTAAAATATCGTATCTTCTATGAAGCTCTGCTATTTCTTCAGTTATTCTATTCGCTGAATCATATTTCTCCAACTTTTTTGCTTCTTCATATGTTTGATCCGCGAATTTAATATTGGCTTGAAGCCCTGTTTCACAATCGAAGCCCCCCATCTTTAAAATGTCAGATTCTAACTCTATATCAAATATATCTGTTTCTGATTTAATGTATATTTCTTCCAGTCTGACTGCTCTTGAATTTTCAAACCATACACCAAGCATTATTCCAGTCCAAAATATTATAAAGGCTATTATTAAAGCCTGCCAAAATGCATGTTTGTTTTCCTGCAATTTAATCATTTTAATTCTAAATAATATCAATTTATAGACTTTTTGATTTTACCAAGAAGATTTAAGTATAGATTTTAATTTATTTTTATAGATCAAGATGTTTGGCAAAAAAATTTTGAAGAATAAACTAAATTTTTTATTATTTATAGGGATACTTATCGGATCTTTTTTGATTCTTGAATTTATTAATTTTTTAATTCCTAAAGAAAATTATTCAGTATGGCTTCCAAATTATCATAGGGAGTTTTTACCAGATACAAATATAATTAAGGGCATAGATGGAAAATCGGCTTTTAGCATTAATGCGCTAGGTTATAGAGGAGAAATGATTAAAGATATATCGGGGGAATATAGAATTCTTGTTGTGGGTGGAAGTTCTACAGAATCTCTATATTTAGATAACTATGAGGCGTGGCCTGATTTGATATCTAGAGAATTAAAAGAAAGTGCTGATGGAAGGAAAGTTATTACAATAAATATTGGTAAAAGCGGACATAATACCAGAGACCATATAATACAATTAAGACATTTGATCAAGAAATATGAACCTAATATGGTAATATTAATGATAGGAGCCAATGATATGCTATTGAAGTTAAGCAAGAGGGACGCATGAAGCCATTTAATGAAAGTTTATATGATTATAGCAGGGTATTTTCCAGTATACCGGCTAATTCTTTGGAGTCTAGCTTGGCTTTTAAAGGGTATAATCTTTTTAAAGAGTATTTTAATTCAGGCATTAAACAAGATAAAGTTGGAAATTTTATTTTTTTAAGTAGGAATGAGAGAATTAATTCTACAAATATAATCGATAATGTGCCTGATTTAAATCCAGCATTAGATGATTATGAACAAAACTTAAATACGATAATTGAAATTATAAATGAAAACAATGCAAGTATTTTATTTGCAACACATCCATACTTATGGAAAGATAATATGACTAAAGAAGAAGATTCTGTATTATGGATGACAACTGACTTCAATAACAATTTTTATACAGTACCTATAATGAAAGAATCTCTGAATAAATTTAATATTAAATTAATTAAAGTTTGTAATGAAAATAATATCTTATGTTTAGATCTTGAAAAAAAAGTTCTAAAATCTTTAGAATATTTTTACGATGACATGCATTTTAATGAGAGGGGATCTGCTTTTGTTGCAGACAAATTTGTTGAGTTTCTTCGCAATAATTTTGAGGAATTCTAGTTTATGCTTCTTTTTTAGACTACCATTTGTAATCTTTTTTTATGAATCTTAATATTGAACTGAACCAAACTATTGGATAGAGCATAAGATAAGCTAGAAGATAAAATAACATTGTAAATAATTTTTTTGTAGTTAATTTGATTTCGTATTTCGTGTTTTTTATTACAAATGATGAATAGCTAAGTGATAATATTAGTAGCACAATAAAATAGAATATTATAACAGAAGGATAGAGATTAATGTCTGCTGTGGTGAAGATGGCAGAATCTGTTGAGATCGAGTATGAAGTTATTAATACTCTTGTGATTATTGATTTAAAAATTAGATAACTGGAGAATAAGAACGTTGCAATACTCAAGATAATGCTGAATGAAATAAAAGGAAGTATAAACGCGCCGAACATTCCTCTTTTGAAAAACATTTTTTTATATTTCTTAATGGCTTGCAATCCACCCAGGCCCCATCTAGTTCTTTGTCTGTACCACTCTTTAAATTTAGATGGTGCAATTGTTGTAACGCGAGCATCTAAGCACATTCCTGTTTTATATCCATGATTCAAGAGATTCCATGTAATATCTATATCTTCTGTTACTGTGTTAGGATCGAAACCACCGACTTTCAAGATATATTCTTTTCTATAAAGGCTTAATGGACCATTCGTGCACCATACTGAATTAATAAAATCAAAAAGTTTTCTACTCCATCCTAAAAGAAGATACTCTATGCTTTGTATCTTAGTTAGAAAACTTTCGTCTTTGTTTCTTAACCAAACAAAAGAGGTGACAGCCCCCATTTTAGGATCAGCGAAAAATCCTGTTAGTTTTTTTAGAGATTGCTGTTCTGGAAAGCTGTCTGAATCAACTATCGCAATGAGATCACCCTTGGCTTGATTAATCGCAATATTGAGAGAATTTGCTTTTCCTGAATTTGGTTTGTCTATTAGTTTTAAATTTTGATGTTTTTTTGTCAGTTCTTCTATTATCTTTCCAGTGTTATCTTTGCTTCCGTCATTTATAACTATAACTTCCAACTTGTCTTTTGGATAGTCTGAACTTAAGACGCGGCTAATTGTTTCAGCAATGCTGTCCTCCTCATTATATGCAGGTATTAATATGCTTATTGAAAAATCTTCTTTTGGATTTGGAAATGAGAATAAATCTTTTTTGTTTCTTATAGTAAGAAGGATGAAAAATGAAAAGAAATACAAAGCGATGAACATAAATACTAAATATATTATTGTTATGAAGTTAGGCATTATATCACCTTGATTCTTCCAGCTTTTCCTCTTTGCTGGCATGAAAATATTCATAAAACGTATCACTTAATGAAAGTTCTGCTGTATGACCCATTTTCTTTTTATTTACTAAATTTAACTCCACGAATTTTTTAATATGATCATAGGCTTTATTGCCTCTAATTTTTATCAATACTGATTGTTTCATTGGTTGTTTATAAGCAATTATTGCCAACGTTTCTTGTTCCGCCTTACTAAATTCCGATGATCCTGTAGCTAATTTATTAACTAGATAGGTATAGTCTGCTGAAACATCCATTTTCCAGAGATCGTCTTTTTTTACTATTTCTAAACTAGAATCTTTATATCTGTCTTGCAAATCAAATAATATCTTTTTTAGCAATATTGGATTTATATCAGTTAGTGATATCAACTCCTGAATTGATAGGAAACGCCCTGCGATAAAAAGGGCAGCTTCTACTTTTTTAGAGTTTTCTAAGTCAATTGACTGATCTATTTCATTTATTGTTTTCTCTGAAACATCCATTTTCTATAAAAATATAATGGAATAAAGGGTTTAAAAGACTTGAGTATTTTATGGCTTTTTAATTATAGCAGCATCATATTATGGAGATAAGCAAGCCCTCAATAATTGCAGCAATAATTAGCAGAGGAATTATTATTTTTACAAATATTATGAATGCATTTCTAATGTTCTTTAAATTTGCATCTCTCAATTTTTTGTCTTGAATAAAAAATATAACTACGAAGGGAGCAAGAACTAGAGACCCTATAATAAAAATTATAATTGCTGAAAAGGATTCGTTTAAATTTCTACTGGAGAAAATTATTGATAGTGCTTCCCTAATTATCGCAATACCAGCCAATCCTAAAACCATGGACAAAATTCCCAGATATCTTTTAATTTTATTTTTTTTATTTCTTAGGATATAGTTCTTTGTAGTGTCTATGCCTAGCCTTAAGCCCATTCCTAATGCAATAAAAATCGCAGGAAGTTCAAATATGCCATGGGGGAGAAGTTTCCAGAGCTCATATGGACCAACTACTGCAATAATTTTGTTTAGTACATATCCTAATACTATTCCATTAGAAGTTATAGCTATAATCGGGAATATCCCCATGAACATTCCTAATATCAAACCAATGAATGACACCCAGACATTATTGGAGAAAATGAAAAATATCAGTTGCGGCCCTGTTAACCCTTCTGTTTTACTGATAATGTCCTTTAATATGTTATCTATATATGCAAGATTATCGGAGAATAATGCGCCGATGATTATGCTTAAAACAAATAAAATGATTATTGCTTTAATCTCTTTCGCAGATTTTTTTTCATAACTTTCTTTTATATTGTCCCTGACTAGTTTTTTTCTTTTTTTCATCTGAAAATTTTCCTAAGGATTTTTACTTTTTTGGCGTATTTTGTTTTGAGATAGTAGCCATAAATCAGCCCAGTAAGGAACCCTCCGAAATGCGCTACATTGCCAATAGCGAAATCGCCTGCAATGGTTACTATCCATGTTATGGATAGAACTAATGGAACTATGATATAAGCTGGCAAAGAGAAAAATGGCAGAAATATAATCATAAACCTTAATTTTGGAAGGAGCATTACAAATAAACCTGCGATAGCAAAGATTGCCCCCGAAGCGCCAACCATGTAGTATTCTGGATTCCCAAATATTCTTTCTCCAATTGGTGAGTTGCCATATAACAGGGAAAGAACGGCAGATAGTGCTCCAGCGAATAATCCTGAAATTAAGTAAAACCATATAAACCTTTTTCTTCCGATTATTTTTTCATTAAGACTGCCAAGAGAGAATAGCACAAACATATTGATAAATAGATGCATGATCCCGCCGTGAGTAAACATATGAGTTAATATAGTCCATAAATATAATCCTTGATTTATATTGGTCGGTTTTAATGCGATATAATCTATTTTTCCATAATTAAAGATTACAAACCCAATTAAGGATACTACAACATTTATTATAATTATCCAACTAACCATTGTTAAATTGGACAGCCATTTTATTCTCTCCCCTATTTTTTTTGGATTATACTTGCTTATCATAACTTTCTTTTTTTCTTTCTTTTTTTCTTAGAGATCTGCTTCTTTTTTTTCCTGATAATTTTTCTTTTAATATTTTTAGATTCATTTTTCCTGAGCCTTTTTAGTTTCTCTCTTTTTTCTTTTCTCTCCTGTTCTTTTTTCTTTGCCTCCTTTTTCATTCTTTTTTCTTTATCTTTTGCGTTTTTTATCTCAATTATTTCCAGTTCCCTATTAACATCTTCAAGAAGGATTTTCAATTTCGATAAGTCGATCTCAAGTTTGTCAATTTCTTCCTTGCTATTTTTTAGCTGAAGAACCTCACCTGTTTCAGGACAGATGAAATTGTTTTCCATTGCCTGTTCTTCATTATATTCCAGGCCTGAAGCAGGGCAATAATAAAACCTTTCTTGTTTTCTTTTTTGTAATTTTAGTTCTAATTCAGAAATAATTGCTTTCTTCTGATCTTTTAAAAATTCTAATGCGCGTTTTTCATTCAGAGTCCAAAAATAAGTATACCACCCGCCCTTTTTACTATCTTTTTTTCTTGTGAAAAATACGAGGCCCTTATCAGATAGTTTATAGAGCAGATTACGTGTTTGATTTATAGTAAGATTTAATTTTTTAGCAATTAAAAACTCGTTAACATTTTTCTTTTTATATAGAATATTCGCGATTTGTTCGCCAGCCTTATTAATTATGTGTGAAACAATTTCTTTAACTAATTCAATTTGCATAAAGATTTACTAATTAACATGGGTTAAAAAGCTTGCCTTTAATTTGTTACCATTATTTAATTAATATAAACCTATATAAATTAATTTTGTAACAAAGAAATATGTTATGGGGAAAAAAAGAGGATAAAAGATTACTTCCTGATTTACCACCATTGAGGTCGCCGCAAACTGGGATTAAGATGGAGGGATATGAAGATACTCATTTAGAGGAAAATGAAGAGGACGAAAATTTAAATGAAAAGCATGAATTACCCTCATTTCCTGATTCACTTAATAATAAAGGATTTTCTCAAGCCGCTATAAAGGATGCAGTGAGTTCTAATATCGATAACTCTGGTATTAATCCCCCCTTGAAATATCCTGCTTCAAATGGCGAACTTGAGAGAATATTTCCAGAATCTAGCCCGAAATATCAAGCCATAGAAATGGAAGAATGGAATCCTGGAGTTAAAAAAATCTCCATGTCACCAGGTCCAATGGCAAATGTCGATAATAATTATACTCCGAGTATGGCCAGTTCGTTAAGTATTCCCAATGAGAAGTTACAAGAACCTCCTGAAGGCTTTGTTTTTGAAAAAAGAGAAGAGATTCCTTCTAGAACAGCAAAAAATAATGATATTTTTGTAAAATTGGATAAATTCTATTCCGCTAGAAAAGCCCTTTTTGATACACAAGGGAAATTACAGGAAATTGATGCTTTATTGAGAAAAATAAGAGAGACGAAACTAAGGGAAGAACAAGAGCTAAGCTCATGGGAAAATGAATTGGCATCAATAAAAAATAAAATAAATGATGTCGCAATAAATTTATTTGAAAAGATTGATTAGTTTAGCAAATTCTAATCTAGATTTTTAATAGATCGGAGAATAGTTTTATAAAGGCAATTAATCTCATAGTATTAATTTAAAATTATTGTTTAAAAAAATGAGCCAGGAATATGTCAGGTTTTTTTCGAGAGAGTCTTTATATGGAGAAAAGAATCTACTAAGGGCAGAGCTGGGAATTCTAGGTTTTGTCAAGAGACTAAGAGCATATAAAAAATTAAGAAGAGATGAGCTCGCCTTGAAGTTGGTTTTGAAGAGTAAAATAATGGAAGTAGAAGAACAATTGGAAATTTTAGATAAAATGCTCCCACATAGCAAAATGGCTGGATTGATAAAGGAAAAGAAACGCCATATGGATGAAATTAAAGGAATGACTGCTGAAGATAAGCAAGCATTTACTTTAGAGCAAGAAGTAGAAAGAATTAGAAGGAAATTAGAGATGTTGAAGGATTTTTAAGATGAGTTTTTTATAATTTCCTGGAGCATAACCTTCCCTAAATTTATAAAAATTCAGGCACTTTTTTACACTATATTTATAAAAGAGCTTAATCTTTTATTTTAATGAAGCAAATCAAAACCAGACAGGAATTAATTAAAGCTTATGTTGATTTTTTTAAAAAGAAAAAGCACAAACATATTCCATCTGCTTCTTTGATTCCTGAGAATGATCCTACTGTGCTTTTTACAACAGCTGGAATGCATCCATTGGTCCCTTACTTATTAGGAGAGAGGCACCCTTTAGGAAAGAGATTAGTGAATGTGCAGAAATGCATAAGAACCGGGGATATTGATGATGTTGGGGATGAAGTTCACCATACTTTTTTTGAGATGCTTGGGAATTGGAGTTTAGGAGATTATTTTAAGAAGGAAGCAATCGAATATATTTTTGAGTTTCATACTAATATCTTAGGAATTCCTGTTGAAAAGTATGCGGTTACTGTGTTTGGAGGAGATGATAGATTTAAAGGTATTCCAAAAGATGAAGTTTCTGCCAGGGCATGGAGATTCTTAGGAATTCCTGAAGGCAGAATCGCTTATTTAAAAGGAGGAATTTTAGAAAAAGAAAATAATTGGTGGGGTCCTGCTGGGGAGACTGGGCCTTGCGGGCCTTGCACAGAGATGTTTTTTTATTCTGGAAAAAAAGCCCCAAAGAAATTTGATCCAGACGATGATAATTGGATAGAGATAGGGAATAATGTTTTGATGGAGTATAATAAAACTGCTGATTGGCAATTTATTCTGCTGAAAAATAAAAATGTTGATTTTGGTGGGGGAGTGGATAGGACTCTTGCTGTGTTAAATGGACTGAGTGATAATTATCAAACTAATATATTTTTACCAATAATTAATGAAATTGAAAAAATTTCTGGGAATAGATATGGTAAGGACAAAGATGATACAAGGGCTATGAGAATTATTGCTGATCATTTGCGAGCCAGCGTATTTATTCTGGGGGATGAAAGGAGAATTAAGCCTTCTAATGTTGGACAGGGATATGTACTAAGGAGATTAATTAGAAGAGCCATTCGTTTTGGGAGGACTTTGGGAATTAACGAAAATTTTACAGCCCGTATCGCTAAGAGTGTTTTGCCTATTTATTTTGATTATCAGGAACTTGAAAGAAATCATAAATTTATTTACGATAATTTGGAGGAAGAGGAAAATAGATTCAGAAAGACTTTAGATAAGGGGCTGAAAAAGTTTGATGAAATTTGCAAGGATAAAATAATTACTGGGAAGGAGGCGTTTTTGCTTTTTCAGAGTTATGGGTTTCCTATTGAGATGACTGAAGAATTGGCTGAAGAACGAGGAGTGAAAGTTGATCTCGAGGGATATAATGAGGAATTTAAGAGGCATCAGGATTTGAGCAGAACTGCTTCTGCAGGAGCTTTTAAGAGCGGATTAGCTGATGATTCAGAAGCCGTAAGGAAACTGCATACTGCAACGCATTTGTTGAATGAAGCATTAAGAAGGATTTTAGGAAAAGATGTAAAGCAGAAAGGGAGCAATATTACTTCAGAAAGATTAAGATTTGATTTTAATTTTCCAAGGAAGTTGACATCTGAGGAGATTAAAAAAGCTGAGGAAATTGTCAATGAAAAAATTAAACAGGGATTAAAGGTTGTCAGAGAAGAAATGCCTTTGAATGATGCTATTGGAAGCGGGGCACAAGGTGAATTTGGGATGAAGTATCCAGAGCTTGTTAGTGTTTATACTGTTCTAGATTCTTCTGAGAAGAACGGGTGGTTTAGCAGGGAAATTTGCACTGGGCCGCATGTTTCTAACACTAAAGAAATTGGGAAATTTAGAATTGTTAAGGAAGAAAGTGTTTCTGCTGGAGTGAGAAGAATTAAGGGTGTTGTGTGAGTTTACTTTATTATTGTTTTTATTCTATTGAGCTATTAAATATATTGCAATGAGTAATGCTAGAAAAAGAGCGTAAATTCCGAAGTAAAATAGATTTTTTCTATTTGTAAGAATGTATTTATATAGAAAGTGAATAGATATTAAGCCAATAATGAACGATACTAAAGTTGCCCAGATTAATTCAGGAGGGAGGGTTTGATTTTTTATTACCAAGATATTTGCTCCGAAGATTATTGGAATTGACATTAGAAATGAGAATTTTAAGGCTGTTTTTTCATTTAGGCCGAGTAAAAGGCCTGTTGAGAGCGTAGTTCCAGAGCGAGAGATGCCTGGAAAAAGAGAGAATATCTGAGCAATTCCTAAAATTAGAGCGTTTTTGTAGTTTAGTTTTGATTGTTTTTTATTTGGAAGAGAAGCAATTATTAATAATATGCCAGTTATGCCAAAACCAAGGGATATTATCTTTAAATTAGTTAATAATGTAAAAATATCTTTTAAAAAGAATCCAATTACTGCTGCGGGAATTGTAGCAATCATTAGATTTAAACCAAGTCCGCCGTTTTCTGATTTAAAGTCAAACTTAAGAATATCATAGATAATATCTGTTATATCTTTGCCGAAATATGCGAAAACCGACATTAATGTGCCGAAATGCAATGCAACATTAAAAGTTAGAGAAGAAGAGTAATTCAGTATTTTTTCTGCAAGGACAAGATGACCTGAGCTTGATATCGGAAGCCATTCTGTTATACCTTGAATTATTGCTATTAGTATTGCTGGTATTAATTCAAACATTAATTTTATTCTAATGATGGATTAATAAAATTATCTGTAATAAATAAAAAGAAAAATTCAATTAGATTGTGTTTCTGCATTCCCAGCATAATTTGCTTTTTTTCATGTTCTTTTTCGACATTGGTTTTTCGAAAAAGTCCTCGATACCTTTCTTCATGTCATAGCTCATGTCAAAAAGCCCACCACAGTTTGAACAAACTGCAGGCATGCTATATATTTGCGCTATCATACTTAATTTTATTCAATTTTATTTATATAGTTGATGAAAGTTAATTATATGCTTCTTAAAATATAATAATTTATATAGCTAGTCACTAAAGCGAGACATAGAATCACTTTTTAGGGATAAGTGGAAAAATTTACATAAAAATTTAAACAGTTCTTGTATATATAAATAAGTATAATAAAGAAATAATGGATAATTGGCGAAGTTTTTTGTTAGGTTTATTCAGTATCCCAATCTAGGAAGAGCCCCTCATCCAAAGAGGATTCATCAGTTGATTCAATTTCTTTGGAGGAATTTTTTATTACCTCCCGTTTACATTCCCAGCATAAGGATTCTGCTACTTTTTTTCCAATCTTTTCTTCGATTTCGTCTATTTTAGGATTTTCTCTTTTTTCAAGCATTTCATACCATAAATCAAAAATTGTTCCACACTTTGTACATTGTTGAGGAAGAACAAAATTGTTTTGATGCATATTTTATTAAGGTGTTTGTTTGTTAAATACCTTATGAAAATTTATTCCATGCTTTTTATCGCAATAAAGATTATATATAAGCTGATAATCTGAATTTAGTAATAAAAAAGTATTATTCGAGATAAATTGCCGGTTTACCTGGCTTTGCTTTTTGGGATTTATTTTGCGGATCATATTTATTTTTGTCATTCACAGCGAAGACTTTTACTTCTTTATTAAGCTTTTTTGAGAAATGTTTTGTATTATATAGCGACAATTCATTCGGAATAGTATAAAGGTAAATAGTTTTTATTTCTTTGTTTTGTTTTTGTTTTATCAAATTAATTATGTTATTTATATCCTCTATTGTTCGTTCCTGCATTCTTTCTTGAGCCTCTAATTCTTGATTAATTTTAGATTCGTCTGCTTTTGGCCATGATTCTAAGGAGACTAGAGATTTCTTTCCTAGTTTTTGCCAGAGTTCTTCTGCAATGTGCGGAATTACTGGCGAGATTAGCTTAATCCATGGCCCTGATATTATGCTGTAAAATGCTGAAAGTTCTTTTTCTGATAGTTGTGACTTGGCGTATTTTATAAGATTTAAAATATCATATATTATTAGATTATTATATTCTCTTAATTTCATTTCTGAAATTTTTTCTGCAGCATTTTTCATTATTCTGCTGAATTTGGATTCAAATAGAGCATTTATACTACCTTTCTTAGAATTTTTTATACATTCTAAAATTTGAAAATATAATTTTTCTATTGTCCTTTTCGCATTTTGAGCTTCTTGTTCATTCCAGTTAAAACTGCCCTCTATATTTGATGAAGAAGTCATGTAAAATCTGAAGATATCCGCGCTATATTTTTCTTTTATATCAAGCAAGGTAATTAGATTGCCTTTTGATTTTGACATTTTTTCACCCTCACTCAATACAAGACCATGGAAAGTTATTTTTTTAGGCCAATATTTTTTAGGGAAAATTGCTGCATATGCGAAGATCATGAATGAAAGATGATTTGATAGATGAAGTACAAAGGTATGCCTATGATCGATTGGCATCCAATAATCATAATTTTCTTTCAATTCTTTTATTATATTCTCTTTTATTTTTGTTTTTTTAGAGACTTCTTTTATGCCTCCTTTGTTTAGAAATAAATATTCAAATAAATCATAAGTCAAATTTTCTTCACTTAATTTATTTTTCTTTATTATATTGTTAATAGTATATAGTCCCATATAAATTGTTGAGTCGGATAAAGATTCTATAATCCATTCTTTATTGAAAGGAAATTTTGTACCTAGGCCTCTTCTTCTTGCACAAGGTCTTTTATCCAGCCATTTAAAAGTATCCTCAAATTGCTTTCTCATCTTTTCAGGAGATAATTCTATTTTACTAAGGCATTCAAATGCTTTTTCTTTCCAGCCCGGAGCATTGAAATCTAAGAACCATTGATTGTCTAAAATCGCGACTATTATTTTACCCCCGCTTCTTGAAACGGCTTTTCTGGAGATTTCGTGCATAATATCTGCTTTATTTGCTTTAATTAGAGCTGATTTTACTTTTTCTTTTGCATCAAACACCCTCATTCCACTATATTGTTTGCAGTTTTCATTCATTGTACCGCTATGGAAGCCTTCTTTGTAGACCTCTTGCGTTAGCAAATTTAATCTAGGATCAGTTGTGATGTTTATTTGAGAATCTTCAACAACCTTGACAGCAGCTTTATCACCATATTTTTCTGTTTTTATTATAGGAATTATTTCAATTTCTTCTATTTCTTCTATTTTTTCAATATTAAATTTGTATAATTTTTTTAGTTCTTTATTATTTTGTATTTCTTTCAATGCTATATAGTCATATGGTGCATCGCTTGGGACAGAAGTTACTATTCCTGATCCTACATCAGGATCAACGAAATTTGCAGGAAGAATTATTATTCTAGTTTCTATTCCTGGAGCTATTGCATATTCTCCTAAAATATGCTCCTTTGTTTTTCCTAAATCTTTTATATTTTCTTTTTGGAATTGCAATTTTTCTATTGCCTCTTTACTTAAAATCCAGATTTCTTTTTCAACTTGAGCCTCATGATAATCAATATTTGGATTTATCCAAAGATTTGTCTGTCCAAAAATTGTTTCAGGCCTTAATGTGGCTGCGACAAGGAATTTATTTTTAAATTTGAATTTGAGGAGTATGAATTCCTGTTTTTCTACTGGGATTTGATCTGCTTCAATTATATCATCCTCGCCCATTGCACTCTGATCCTGCGGAGAATAAAGTACAGGGTATTTTGCCTTAACTAGATAATTTTTTTCTTTATATTTATTGAATTGCCATGTGACCAAAGACTGATGTTCAATATCTCCTGAAGTAAATTTGCGAGTCCAATCAATACTCAATCCCAATTGGCTATATTCTTCTATCATTTTTGGTATAAAGAAATCTACAATATTTTTGGGTTCTTCAAAAGATTTAACAATCTTTTTTATTTTATCTTTATTAGACTCATATGCGGAAACATAGTCTTCATATAATCTTATCTTATCTTTATCTTTATTTTTTATCGCTGCAGAAATGCCTAATACAGGGGTTCCGGTTATATGAAAAGCCATAGGAAATAAAACATTAAATCCCTCCATTCTTTTATACCTGCAATAAATATCTGATTCTGTTACTGCACGACCATGACCTATATGCAAACTGCCTGAAATGTAAGGATAAGGTGTAGTGTAGAACAATTTTTTCTTTTTTTTATCTACTTTGGGTTCGAAAGCTTTGGAAGTTTTCCATTGGGCCTGCCATTTCTTTTCTATCTTATGAAAATCTATTTTCTTAACTGTTTGCATTTATTAATTTGGATTGGAAGGGATTTAAATTTTTTGTTTTGGATTCTGTAGTAACTATGTAATTACTATTTTAGAAATATTTAAAAGGAATGGCAGACAGATAATTTTATGATGAAGAGTTTGAGAAATCTAGCTTTATGCGGGAGTATGTTATTAGCCAGCTGTGCTGTTCAACCAAAGCCATGGGGCAAAGCTGCAGGATATTATGATACTAGGGGAATGCCTAGTGCAAGTTTAACTGGAGGGGTAAATGATTTGCCTTTAGGAGCTGATTTTTCTGGGTTTATAGATGATTATAGCGAGGAAAAGCACTGGGATGATGTTCAGAATCCTTACGCTGAATTTAAATTATATAAGAAAGCAACATTGGGAAATGCAGATAGTGTTTTTGGAAAGAGTGTTGGGCCTGCTGTTCAATATGATAGGGATTTTTCTTTGAAGCAAGGGATTACACGTTTAGGATTAACTTTTGAGCCAAATCTTTCTGAATATATTGGAGGCGATAGTTTAGTTGGCGCCAATGTTTATCCTTTTTCCAGCGAGAATGGTGGAGTTCAAATTGGGGTTTACGCAGTAGATTATTTTTTTGATGATCTTTTTTGCTATGATGGGTTTTTTGATTATGATGTTAATCCTCAAGAGGGAAAACCGAAGATTGTTAGTGAAATACAAGGCGGAGTAAGAATCTGGAAGAATCTTTATGCTGTTGTAGAGGGAAGATATAATGAGTATTTAGATAATAAATTTGGTGTTGGAATAGGCTTGGAATTATTGTTAAAGGATTAGTTTCTTAGAATTCATCGTGTAGATTATTAAGAAGACCGTGTCTTTTTAATTGATGTTCTGAATTTTTTGGATATTGAAACACTATATCACCCTTATTATCGTCATCTGGCCATGGTTCTATCAATACAAAATCTCCCTGTCGAAGCCAAAACTTTCTTTTGAATCTTCCTGGAACACGGCAATTTCTTGTTTTATTATCTGTTGATTTTACTTCCATCCTATTGCCCCCTAATCTTTGCAGGACCTTGCCTACTAATTCTCCTTTTCTAGGAAGTTTTATTCTTGCTGGCGCCTCTGAATAATTGTTTCTATCCGGAAGTTTTTGATTTTTTAAAACTTCTTTTATTTCTTCAAAATCCCCAAAATTTTTTTCCATTTTTATTATACTGGAATTCATGGTTTTAAATGTTTTGTATTTGATAATTCATTTATGAAGTTTCATCAAATTTTAGTGATAGCTTAGAGTTAAATAAATATCATTCTATTAATAAAAATGACAATACTTGATTTTATTGGCAGGAATTTAAACCGCAGGATTAATGATTTTTTAAAAGATACAAAAAGAGGATTATTTCATAAATTAGACGAGGAAATTAATAAAATAAAAAGAAAAGTAATATTATATTTTACTATAATTTTAATTATGTTTACTTCATTTATTTTTTTTACATTGGCATTTGTAAGTCTTTTGCAAGAATACTTTTTATTGGCTAAAACCATTTCTTTTTTTATTGCAGGTATAGTCTTATTAATCGCAGTTATTTTTCTTAAACTGATTAAATAAAAGGAGGGGCAATGGCAAAACAATTTTTAAACAAGGGCATTGATAGAGCTAGAGAAAAGTTTGAGGATATAGAGGATTCTACTGAGAGATATATAAAAAGAAACCCTTTGAAGTCAGTTCTTATTGCATTGGGAATGGGAGCATTATTAGGTGCAGGCGCAATAATTGGCGTGGAATCTATCATAAGATCCAGGATAAGAAAACGCGGATTTTGGGAAAAATACAACCCATTTAATTAACAAAAATTTCTATATTGGATTTTAATATTTATGTTAGGTTTATATAGATATTTTGATTATTTATAATATGATCAATGGGCAGTTTTCTGGCGAGGGAGTATTTTCCAAATCTAGCGAGGCTTTTGAATTATACGAAAAGTCAAGATATGGGGAGAAGGTTGGCGGAAGAATTGAATATTTGACTGTCGAAGCATTATTCTTAATTGACGAAGGAAGAATGGAGGTTTATTTTAAAGAGAGAGAATTAAATTTTGATGAAATATTAAAGAAGTTTAAAGGGAAGGATAAAAGTATTGAAACAAAATTTGCTGTTTTTAGGGACTTAAGAAAGAGAGGATATATAGTTAAGACTGCATTGAAATTTGGGGCAGAATTTAGAGTTTATGAAAAAGGAATCAGACCTGGAGAAAATCATGCAAAATGGATTCTGCAGACAGTTAGAGATAATGAGAGTATGAAATGGCATGATTTTACTGCAAGAAACAGAGTAGCGCATTCGACCAAGAAGAATCTATTAATTGCTATTGTTGATGAAGAGAAAGATGTTAGTTATTACCAGTGCCAATGGATAAAGATATAATTTAGATATATTGGGCTATTTTGGATTATTTTATTTTAACAGTAGAATATAACAAGATTTATAACAAAAAGGATTTTAGAATTTAGCATGGTTCCTGTGCATCTGCAGAAAGAGAAAATAATTTCTTTGATAAAATTAAACGGTCCTTTGCTGCCTGTTCAAATTGCGAGATCTATAGGTGTAAGTTTGCTATTTGCTGGAGCATTTTTATCTGAGATGTATGGCGAGAAAAAAATAAAAATGAGCAGTATGAGAATAGGAAGCTCCCCGCTTTATTATATTGAAGGGCAGGAAAAATTATTAGAAAATTTTTATGATAATCTTAACATTAGAGAAAAAGAGGCATTCTTTGCATTGAAAAATTCTGGTTTTTTGGAGGATGATGCAATAACTCCTGTATTAAGAGTGGCTTTAAGGGAAATAAAGGATTTTGCTGTGCCTATGAAGATTAGACTTGGAGAAGAGGATATAATTTTTTGGAGATATTACATGTTGGGTGAAGAAGATGTTAGAAATAAAATTCAGAATAAACACATTGATAAACTTATTGAGGCAAAAATTCCTGAGAGAACTATTGATGTTGGCGAAGGCTTAAAAAATTTACCCCTGCAGAATATAGAAGCTAATGCTCAAATTGACAGTAAAGAAAAAATCACTGGAAGTTTGAGCGTCAAGGAAAAAGTAAAGAAAAAACCTTTCAAAAAGGAAACTAAATCTAAGAATATTGAAAATCCATTTCCTAGGAAAATAAAAGAATATTTGGCTGCAAAGGATATAGAATTATTGGAATTAATTCTTGAAAAAAAGAAAGAATTTATTGGTAAAATCAGGGCGAATATGCTTTTTGGGAAACAGGAATTCTATTTAATTGCCAAAGATAAGAAAAATCTTAATGAAAATGATTTGGCCATTGCTCTTCAAAATGCCCAGTCTGCAAGAATGCCTGCCTTTGTTTTATCAAACGGAGGACTTAATAAAAAGGGAGAAGAATACTTGAAAGAATGGAGAAACTTAATTAAGTTTGAAAAAGTAAAAATTTAAAGAGGCAAACTTTTAAAAACCTTGAAATTCGATGTTGAATATGGGAAGAATAAAATTATTGATGGTAAAGAGAGCCGCGCAGCAGCTATTGCAGGATGATTTAGATTTCAATGAGGACTTTGATCATAATAAAAAGATGCTGGGAAACACAATGCCCTCTAAATCGATAAGGAATAAAATTGCAGGGTATATAAGTAGATTAATAAGAGTAAGAAAAACAGGACCAAGACCTAGAAGAAGAGCTGAATTAGAACAGGAATATGCAGTTAAAACAATAGCAGAAGATTATTGAAATTATAACTTATACTTTTTTAATTAAATTATCAATCTTATTTTCTAATTTTTTCAGTCTATCCTCAATTATGTACAATTGTTTTCTGCGAATTCTGTTGTTGATTAATATTATAATCTCAAAAATTATCCAAAGTATTATAATTAACCCGACCCCTTGTATCCAAAGGCCAATCTGGCCTATGTCTTTTACAAGATCTGCAATTGCGATGTCATCTAACGCCATTTATTATTAGAGATAAGAGAGTTTAAAAAGGATTTCATTTTTGTAGATTCGGCTGCGTAGCTTAGTTGGTTAAAGCGCGGCTCTCATAAGGCCGAGATCGGGAGTTCAATTCTCCCTGCAGCCATAAATTTATTAATAACGCCTCGCTTTTTTTTAATGGCTCAGATAAAATCAGGAGATTTAGATGAAAGTTTGGATTTTACAAAATTAAATTTTGCAAGATCTATTATAATTTTTTTAGACGCTTTTTTAGCGTTAATGCTTATTATAGGCGCTTCCTTATTGTTTAAGAGTGAAATCGGCAGATTTGGGATAGTATTTGGCACTGCGATGCTTATTCTGACTCTTGTTTTAAGAATAATGAAAAGATGGTAGTTTTGATATATAACTGATTTTATGAGATCATTCTTAAATTGTCCCCATCTTTTCTTGGGAGAATATGAATGTGAGCATGCATGACGACTTGGCCTGCTGGCGGCAGATTGTTCATTATAATATTAAATCCATCGCCTTGTTTTTTTTCCAGAATTTCAGAGGAGATTTTTTTTATTAGTTCTACTAATTCTTGCGAGAGAGTATTTGGAATATCTAATATTGTTACATAATGTTTTTTTGGAATTATCAGAGTATGGCCTTCTGATTTTGGTTCGATATCAGGAATTGCGATGAAATTGTTTGTCTCTGCTTTGAATTCTTCTTTTCTTGTCTTTATTATTTTGCAGAATATGCATTCATCTGACATGAATAGTGTAAACTGATAAGGTTTTTATACTTTATTCTATTATTTTTAATATGGACAGAGAGATTGTTGAAAGAGAGGATATTTTTGATAATAAATGCATAACTATTGAAATCAAAAGAAGAATGCTGAAATTAGGTCTTGAAATGAGAGATGAATATGAGAATGCTAAGAGATATAGGATTCGGGCTTATGAGGAAGGAAAGTTAATTTATCACCCTATGCTTGATAGGATTAGATAAGATTATTGCTAATTATTGCAGGGAGGATTTTATTTTTTATTATTGGCGATAGAATATTTGGATTGTCTGATTTTCTAAACCATTTTTGTTCTTCTATTTTTTTATTTGAGGAAGAAAGGCCTTTGACTTTGCCAAGATGTATTTTCATTGATATTATCGTATCTGGTTCGTTAGCAGCCAAATCTTCAAACTCGCCAAAGAATTTTATTGTTTCTGGAATGAGGTCGCATTGATGTTCTTCTTTTATTTCTCCTATAAGACATTGTTTTATAGTTTCATTAGCTTCTGGTTTTCCCCCAGGCATCAGGAATAGTTTAGTATTATATTTTTTATTAATTAAAAAAGAATTTTTATTCAATAGAATTAGATCATATTTTATTATTTTATTTATTGAATTATGAGAAAGAACTAGTATAAAAATTTTCTTTTAATACCTGCCTATTTACTTGCTCTTGTTTTAAATTTGGCAAGAAATATGAAAGAATAGAGCGTTTTTCTTTTGTATTTGTTAATGCTGCACCTAGATTTAAGATTTCTTTTGAGAATTTTGATTTTTTATCGTAAATAGGTATTGGGATACGTGTGAAGAGAGATCTTATTGCTATTTTGTCATCTGGGATTTTTGCTATAATAGGGATATCTACTGCTTCTTCAATGTCTTTAAGGGATAGTTCATATGCCGGATCTCTAATTTTGTTCAATATTATTCCTGAAATTGGTCTTCCACGATGCTTTGCTAATTTTGCTGCGCGAAGTGAACAGTATAAAGTTGGATAATCTGGTGTTGAAACTACAAATAAGTGGTCAGATGCTAATATTGTTGAAAGGATCTCTTCGTTTAATGAAGGAGATGAATCTATAATTAAAAAATCATAATCGTTTTTTATTAATCTTAATTTATCTCTTAATTTTAAAGGATTGAATTGATTTTGGAAGATGTAACTGCCTGGAATAACATCTACCCCAAATCGATTGTGAATTGAAGACTTGATTCTGGCTTTATTGGCAAGAACTTCATGAATTGTTTTTTCTGGAGATAAAATATCCATATGTATTCCTAAATTTGGAGCTGAATAATTTGCATCTACAAGGAGAACTTTTCTCTGAAAATTATTATAAAGAGATGATGCAAGAGAGGATGCTATTGTCGTTTTTCCCACACCCCCCTTTATTGAAATTATTCCTATTGATTTAGGCATAGATTAATAGAGCTATAATGTTTTAAAATGTTTCCTACTTAGCTATTATATTATAGATTGCAGTATTATCATAATTGATTCCAATAGCTTAAATGGACCTGCCGGGAATTGAACCCGGATATCATCCATGCCATGGATACAGTCTACCATTAGCCTACAGGCCCTTATTTTTTCTTAAAGATTTGAGATTATAAACTTATTCTAAGGCTAAGAGGCCAATCATTACAAGAACCCCCATGATGAGGGAGATAAATTGAATTAGGGATTTTTTTAGGTTTGTTTCTTTATGCAATTCAGGGATTAGATCTGAGCCGGCTATATAGATAAAACTGCCAATTGTTATAGGTATTAGAAAACTTTCTAGGCTTGTCACCCATCTAGATGCGAATAGGACTAGAATTGCGCCTAGAATCGCGGCTAATGCAGACAAGAAGTTTACAAATAATGCTTTTGTTTTTGTAAATCCTCCATGAAGTAGCACTCCGAAGTCTCCTATTTCTTGAGGGATTTCATGAAGAATTACTGCAGTTGTTGTTGCTAATCCAACAGGGATTGAAACTAGATAACTTGTTGCAATTATTATTCCATCAATAAAATTATGTAAAGCATCCCCTAAAATTGTAAGGTAAGCAAAGGGGTGTACATGATGTTCTTGCGTTATATGGCCGTGGCAGTGCTCCCAATGAATGAATTTTTCCAAGACGAAAAATATCCCTATTCCTGATAAAATATAAATTGATGTAGAAGTGGTAAAGTTTTCTATTGTTTCTGGAATTAAGTGTATGAAAACATCTCCTAAAAGCGCTCCTGCTGAAAAACTGATAAAATAAGTAACTATTTTTTTTAACCTTTTTTGATTTAAAGATAAAGTGAAGATCCCTATGAAAGAAACGATACTTACTAGGATTACACTTAAAATAATTAGGACTATTAAGTTAACCATAATGTAAAGAAATTTTTCAAGTATTTAAAGTTAGCTTAGATGCAGGTTTTTATAGAGTATTTACTTGAATTTTATATGGCTGACAAGAAATTAAAAGGTATTGGTGGATGGTTGTTATTTTATACTATACTTCTTACTTTTAGATTAATTTTAGCAATTGTCGGTTTTTTTGTTGGATAGATTAAAGTTGTTCCTTTTATTCATATTATTTTGGTGGGAGTCCCCCTGTTTACTATTTTTACTAAATCAAGATATATGAAAACAATCAATATGGTTTGCTTGATAATTTTTGCAATATTAGCGATGATTGATTATTACATCTTGGTTAGTGGAAGCAATTTTGAAGAATTATCTAAGGTTACTTGGAGAATTGTTAGATCCACTGCAGTATCCATTGCATGGATCATATATCTAATAAATTCCAAAAGAGTTGAGGATACTTTTGGCAAGTAAAAAATTTAAATTTATTTCTTAGCTAGGCCCTTTGGATTATAGGTTTTGATAACTATGAAATAGACAATTGATCCAATCCAATGTGCGAATATTATTACCAGTATCCAGATTATTTTTTCAAGATCGTTTTTGAAAGTTCTTTTTGCGCAGTCAACAATCATCCAGATCCAAAATATCACAAATAATATTCCTAGAATTATCCATGCTCCAGTGAATGCGGCTGCGAATGGCCAGAATAGTATGTCATTGAAGTTCATCATGTTATAGTAAAATGTCCAGAGTATTTAAATTTATTTTATTATTTTTCCTGCTTTTTCAAAGGAAATTTCATTTAATAGTAATTTATGGATAGTTTCTTTTAAATCTTCAATAGATATACGGATTTGTTTTTCTGAATCTCTATCGCGAATTGTAGAGTCTTTATTTTTTATAGAATCGTAGTCTATTGTTATTGCATAAGGGGTGCCTTGAACGGCTGAACGCAGGTAACGCCTTCCTATAGAGCCTGATTCATCGTAATCTATGATAAACTCTTTTTCCAGTGCTTGTTTTATTTTTTGTGCGAGATTTGTTAATTCTGGTTTTTTCATTAATGGAAATATCGATACATCAATGGGAGCCATATGATAAGGAATTTTGAACATGGTTTTTCCTTCCTTTTCCGACATTTTTTTATAGAATAAGTCTATCAATGCAAAAGTTGGACGATCTGTGCCGAAAGCTATTTCTATTACATGAGGAGTATAAGATTCTCCATTTTCTCTTTGGGCCTCTAGCTTTATTCCGGAATATTTTGAATGCTGTTTTAAATCATAATCAGTTCTATCGTGGATGCCACACATTTCGATCCATCCATAATTATTCAATTTAATTTCTATATCCCATGCGTCATCTGCATAAAATGCTTTCTCATCCTTATGATGCCGCCTGAGGCGAATTCTATCTTCTCCAATGCCAAAGTTTAAAAATTGTTTATAGGCTAAATAAATGCACCAAGCATAGGTTTGCGATTGTATTATTTTTTTATTTATTGCTTCTTCCAAGGATATTTCATTTAGAGATGAATTTTTAGTCTGGCTTTTAGATTTTAAAAAAAGCAGTTTTTCTTTTTTTATTTTTTCAAATTCCGAGCATTTATTTTTTTCTTTAGGATCTATAAACATCTGAACTTCTGCCTGCGTGAATTCTCTGCCTCGCAAAACCGACTGTCTTGGAGAAATCTCATTTCTATAAGCTTTTCCTATTTGAAATACTGCAAAAGGCAATCTCTTTCTGAAAAAATTATAAAATCTTTGGTATGGCAGATATGTTACAGTTGCTGTTTCAGGTCTTAATGAGGCGTCCTGCCCTGCTATTTTTGTTTTCATCATTAATGATTGCTTTTCGATTTTACTTTCAAAATTGGATTTGCAGGATGGACATTTTATTTTGTTTTTACCTATATAATCTAATATTTGAGAATCTGAAAACATATCTGCGGATACATTATTAAATTCTTCTATTAGTTTGTCTGCTCTAAAAATAGATCTGCACTTTTCACAACGTATAAGGCGATCTTTAAATGTACTAAGATGACCTGAAGCCTCCCAGACTTTATCAGGCATAATTGTCGGTCCTTCAATTTCACGAAATCCATTTGAAGTAAATAATTTTCTTACTTCATTCTCGACTTTATTCTTTAAAAGCTTACCAATAGGCCCATAAGTGTAAAAACCAGCCAAGCCGCCATATATTTCAGGGCTTGGGCCCCAAATCAAGCCTGATTCTTGGATAAAACTTAAAAATTCTTTCTCTTCGCTGTTGTTTTCTTTCGCCATGCTAGTATTATCAGATGCTGGCTATTTAAATAATTCTAAAATTATTTGTTTTTAGCCGCAAATTCTTTAGAAACCACTCTCCAGCATTCGTGACTTCCTGAAGGGGATTTTGTTACAGCGAACATTCTTCCACCTTTATCTACGATTCTATAATCGCTTGTTTTGAATTTTTTTTTCGATTTTACGTCAAAAAATTCAATTTCCTGTTTTGCCATTTGACCTCCTATTGTTTATTATGAGTAGATTTTTATGGTTTTTAAATATTTGGACTGCAGAGTTTTTTCGGTTTCAAAAAGATTTAAATATTGTAATATCATTTTTATATTAAGATGGTGATTAGATCTTCTTTTAAGAAGGAAAAAAATAAGTATGGTCGTTATTATCCAGCGATAATATTAATAATTGTTCTTCTTGGAATTTTGTATTTTAATGATAAATCTGAACCATCATTATCAAATGAGGTGCAATGTGTGCCCTCTGTTGAAAAATGCGATAATATTGACAATGACTGTAATTTTAGAGTTGATGACAACTTAGGGAATTATAGCTGCGGTGTAGGTGCATGTAAAAGAAGCGATAGGAATTGCGTTGGAGGAGTTATTCAAAAATGTGTTCCTGGATTACCATCAGCTGAACGTTGTAAAGATAATATTGACAATGACTGTGATGGTGCAATTGATGAAAGGGGATGTGTATAGAATGGATAGAATTAAAGCATCATATATATTTAGTTTATTAACATTTATTCTTTTTTTTATGCTAGTTGTATTTCATTTAAATAGTTCTTCTGCACAGGGAGTTACACCTAAATATTCTGGACCTGTTGTTATTATAGAAGGTGATGAAAGCCATGATACTGTTAGGGTATATAAACATGCTTTTTATGGCAGAGTATTTATAGAGCATTATTCTTTTGGAGAACTTGTTGAACTATATTATAATTGTCCAACTGAAAAACTTATTGTTGATTTAAAAGGAGGTCCTGATGTTCTTTATATGGAAGCATGTGATGTTGATGTTATCGCTTTTCTTGGTGAGGGGGATGATCAAGCAATTACTTTAAGCGGTGAGGATATTATCTTTGGGGATGCTGGGGCAGATGATATTAAATCTGGAGATAGAGATGATTATATATTTGGCGGTGATGGTGACGATAAAATTAATGGTTTATTTGGAAATGATCGTCTTTTTGGCAATGGTGGAAATGATAAGATATATGGCGAAGAAGGAGGCGATAGCATATATGGGGGCGATGGAGATGATGAATTAGATGGAGGATATGATGTAGATAGAATATATGGGGGAAATGGTGGAGACACAATTGATGGAGGCAGCGAAAAGGATTATTTGTATGGGGAGGCAAATGATGAAATAAATGATAATATGGATGGTGGGGGAGGAAACGATGAAATGTATGGGGGAGGTGGAAAGGATATTATGAATGGAAGATTAGGCGATGATACATTATGTGGAGAGGGAAGTGATGATTTAATTAATGGAAATGATGGAAACGATATTGCTGGCGGAGGTCCAGGTTTTGATACCATAAATATGGGCGGTCAAGAATATGATGTAGGTGCTGGAGAAACTGACGGAGGCGGAGTTGGAGGGTGTAAAGATCCTCCAACAAGCAAATCTCCAAGTGATTGTGTAGCTAAGTTTTATATAGATGGGACTGGAAATTGTGAAAGTAGTATCCCCTCTCCTTCGCCGTCTCCAACACCATAGCCTTCCCAAAGTCCTTAGGATTTCTAATTTTGACTTATTATGCAATAAACAAATACTTTTAAATAAACAAATAAACCTTTTTAGTTATGCGCGGGTGGCACAGCGGTTACTGCATTCGCCTGCAGAGCGAGTATTCGTGGGTTCGAATCCCACCCCGCGCTCTTTTGACTTTTAATATACGGCCCCGACAG
>CAYXLD010000001.1:0-69677 GCA_964465795.1 Candidatus Woesearchaeota archaeon | reverse complement strand
GTGGGTTCGAATCCCACCCCGCGCTCTTTTGACTTTTAATATACGGCCCCGACAGGACTTGAACCTGCGACCCCCTGCTTAGAAGGCAGGTGCTCTAATCCAGGCTGAGCTACGGGGCCATAATTTAAAATGAAGAAGTTTATTTTTAAAGATTCCTATTTAATCTAATATCCTGCTTTATGTTTAATTTTATAAGTCTTCTTCCATTTCTTTCTTCAATGTTATCTTTAAGATGAGGCGGTTTTATTTTTTTTAACTTATTATATACTAATCTCGATATAAAGAATATTATTATACATGAAACAGTTATAATGCCAAATAAAGAAAGTGTTCTTCTATTTTCATCTGAAATTGCAAAGCCTGTTAATTTTCCTGTTAAATCGACTTTTTCACTTAATTGATTTATTGAACTCTCATCTTTTAAAATAATATCTAAATTAAATTCCCCAGTCAGGCCTTTTGGAATGTTTATATTGAGATTATTCTCCTGCCTTTCCCCAGGCTTTAGAATTATTTTTTCAGACCCTTCAAGGACAAGAATACTTTTTGAATCAGTAAGCTTATAATTGAGCTGAATATCATGATCTTTTTGTGAGAATTCCTCAAGCACATATGTAATTTTTAACCTATCGGTTTCTCTTTCATAATTTAATAGTCTTGCTTCGAAGCTATTTCTATAAACAAAAATATCATGATTTATTGATTTTGATCCTTCTTCACATTTTACTGATATTTCTGAATTAAATTTGCCTATTTCAGAGTTAAGCGGAATATTGATAAAAATATTAAAGATGAATTTTTCCCCAGGGCTTAATCCTTTAATTTCTGAATTTATGGCATAATTTTTTAGAGGACTATTTAGGATTATTCTACAATTATTAGCGAATTTTTTATCTTTGTTTGTTACTTCTAAATTCAGCGATATATTAGTCCCTCTTTTTATTGCAATAGTTTCTAGCAATTTTATCTCTAAAGAAAAAGTTTCATTTTTTCCTTTTGCAGATATTCCGCCTCCCCCTGATGATCCTCCCCCTCCTGAACCGCCCCCGTTTGAAGGGGATGATGTATCGACATTAAATGATATTAATGATGTGTTTATATTATTAGCAGAATCATTTACATAAAAATTCAATGTGAAAGAGGCATCAACAGTTGTATTAAAAAATGATGATTGTGAACAGCTTATAGTTGTATTAGCTATCTCTAAGTTTAGCCCCCTATATAAGTTATACCAACAAGATTGTATGTTATTGTCTGAAGTTGTAAATGTAATTGGTATATTGTTTCTAGAAGTTTTTGTGCCTGAAGGCTCCGATAAGGTTATTTTTGGATATATTGTATCTATCGAGAAGGTTTTATTGCCTGTTATGGCTGAATTTCCTAAAGTATCGTTGCATTTTATTGCCCATATATAACCGTTATCTGAAAGGCTTATGTTAAATTGACTTTGCTGGCCTGAAATTAATGTGGAATTTGTTTGATTTAATAAATATTGGCCTGTGAAATTTCCCCAAATTTCACATGCATTAAGATCCACATCTGTTGCAGTGTAATAAAATGTTGTTTGAGAAGAATTTAGATATATGTTTATAGGAGAAGATTGCGTTATAGTAGGTGCTCCGATTGATACAGTGAAACTTACATTTGCTTTTCTTTCATTGTTTAAGCTGTCATTTGCATATAAGAATAGAGTATGCTCGCTAGCAGATGTATTGAATGTTGTGTTCAAACAATTTTGGATAGTTATGTTGTTTGAATTATCTATGTTATACCAGCAAGACTGGAGATTAGTATCTGAAACTGTGAAGTTTAGTGCTAGACTTGTGTTTGTTCCAAATGTTGAGCCTTCTGTCGGTGTTATGATAGATAAAGATGGAATGATAGAATCCACGAAAAATGTTACAGAAGGGGAATTAGCATTACCTGCACTGTCATTTGCATAAATTATCCATGTATTTGAGCCTTGACTGCTTGAGAGAGAAGATATGTTATTTCCGCATATTATTGAAGTATTAGTTGTTCCACCATTTGTTGTATACCAGCATGATTGGAGATTAGTATCTGATATTGTATAATTTAATTCTGTTTGAATACTATTGTAAGAGATGTTTTTTGGTATTGTTAGGTTTAAGGATGGGGCTGTTGTATCTAAAGTTATTGTTCTTGTTTCTGTTGTATTTTGATTATTTAATGTGTCTTTGATTGTTACGTTGTAGAAATATACTCCATCTTGCAAGGACGTAAAATTTATTGATAGAATCTGGGAAGCAAATATTGTCATATTTACTAATGAAGTTATATTATACAGAGAGAATGTGATGTTTGCGAAATTTGTTTCATTTATTGAGGTGTTTATGAATATTGAGCTTTGAGATAAAATACTGTTGTTTTGTTTTGTTGGATTTGTGAATGAGATTAGGGGGATTATTGAGTCTACGAAGAATGTAACTGATGAAGAATTTATATTTCCTGCAGAATCATTAGCGTATAAAAGAAGAGTTGTTGAGCCTTGCTGTGCTGAATAAGAGGCGTTTTGACAGTTTGATAAGGTTGTGTTTGTCTGCCCATTGTTATTAGTGTACCAGCATGAATTTAGATTAACGTCTGAAACTGTGAAATTTATTTGTAAGGAATCTGTATTGTAAGTAGTATTTTGAGGTTGAATTATCTTTAGCAATGGATTAATTGTATCGTATGTAAATTGTGTTGTCGTTGTATAGTTTTTATTTCCATTTGTGTCGTTTGCATAAACTTGAAAAGTGTAAGTGCCATCTGCAATTGAATTATTAGTATGATTAAATAATGTTCCAAAGGGGCTTAGATTGTCAGTGGTATATAGCATCGTTTTATTGCTTATTCCGCCATTTAAAGAGTAGATTGTAGAGCCATTTTCATTTAAAGAAACGTTGAAATTTAGTGTTGACTTGTAGAATGCGTTGTTTGCTGGGAAATTAATGGTTACGATTGGGGGAGTAGTGTCTATAACATCTCCTGTAATCGAAATTTCGTCAACTCTGCAGAATTCACTAACTGCTCCTGCTGTACATTCAAATTTTATTTTAAAATTTAGATTATTGTCAGCAGAACTTGGTAGAAGAAAACTTTTTAAAGAATAAGAAGATTCATCTGAAGCATTGGAGCCAGTTGTTTCAACAGTAATCCATCCTATGCCATCAAACCAGGCAACTGTGAATTCATCTCCAGGATCAATTCCTACTAATTGATGATAGTAACTGAAATTAATATTTTGATATCCTGCAGTGCTTATCGTGCGATTCATCGTGCTTGGTGGCAAGTTTAATCCTTGTGGTTGTGATTGAGCATGCCAGCTTCCGCTATTTGGGTTTACTGTAGACGCTGTCCAATTGTTCATATTAGTACCTGTGGTTAATGTCCAACCTGATAAACTACCTGATTCAAAGCCATCTGTAAAGATTGTCGCAGCATTTACTGAGACAATAAAGATAATTACAATTATAGTTGAGAGAATCAACAAATTTACCTCTTTTTTTACCATTTTTAAATTCTTTCTATTATATTGCTTTTTATAATTATTATATCTTTAACTGCTTCAACAGCTTTATAGGATATTATAATTCCTTTGGCTTTAAATTTCTTTTTCTTATGGAGTTTTATCTTTATGCTGTGTATTTTATGGTCTTTTATGAATATTTCTTCTACTTTGCCAATCTCTATTCCGTCTGATGTATAAACCTTTAGGTTTATTAGTGTTTTTAGCCTCTTTTTGTCTTTTGGTTTTTTCTTTATTCTTTTTATTATGTATAATGTTATTAGAATTATAATAATTATTAATATAATTGGTATTATTATCTTGTTTACTATTTCGATATTTGTAATATTATTGACTATAAATCCTGTAATGGAGGCCAATATATCGGATTTTGGAGCTTCTTTGAAGTCTTTCTTTTCATCTTCGTCGCAAATGCCATTGTTGTTTTGATCTAGGCAACATTCTGAACCATGCCTTATATATGGGGGATTGCAGATTATTTCTTTTATTTCAGCTTCTGCTTCCTGTTTTTCAGAAGGTTTGCTTTCATTTTTTTCTGAAGGAATTTTTACTGAAGAGTCTGTTGTTGAACTGCTTCTTGATTGAGATGAGGACTCTTGAGGTTCTTCTATTATTATTTTAGAAACTACATCAAAGCTTTCAAAAGCAGATGCTGAACCTCCCGCCCATATTGCAAGTGCTTTTAGTTTATATATGCCAATTGCCGATGGAGAGGTTTGCATTATTGTTGTATTAACTAAGCTATTGGCCCCAACATAAATTGTTTTTTGGCCTGATGAAAAATTTTGCGTTTCATCATTATTAGTTATCCAATAATTTATCGGGAAGTCCTGCCCAATATCTGGATTTACATTTTTTATTTCTATTGCCGCGTCAAATGATGCTGATGCTTGAATCGATGAAGGAGCATAAACTATAATATCTGCTGGACCGCCATAGCCAGGAATGTTAATCTTCGGGCGGTTCGAATAAAAGTTTAAAGAGTCTATTGTTGCTGTACCTAAAGCAAATTCATGGTTTATATTTGATGCTGCCTTTGAAATTAGTAGTGTATTTTCGAATTGTTTTGAATTAGCTTTTGTAAGATTTAACTGACTGGCTACACTTGAAATGTCAGTATCTATATAATTTATACTTGATAAGTCTTCATCCCCTGAATTATAAAGAGTTGAAGACACATTGTACGTGACATTCAGGGATGTTTCTGTAATGTATAAAATATTTTTTGTTATTATTATTTGCTTCCCGATTTGTGTTGCTGGGACCGTTAGGTTTATTTGTGTAGAATTTGCTGTTATTAAAGAGTTTGAGTATGAATCTATACTTAGCGCTGCTGCTGAAGTTAGATAATAAAATGTTGAAGATTGCCTTGAAAAGTTTTTTAGATAGCTGATTTGATAGCTTGAAGATGGAGATAGCGTTCCAATTACATATGGGGAAGATTCTGAATCAGAGTCAGTAATGTTTGTGTTTGTTGCATCAGCACCGCCGCTATTTATTATTTTTAATGTTATATTATAATAAATTGTGTCATTAGTCGTGTTGTGAACAGAGGCTATTTTATAGATTATTAATGATGCCTGCGAGCCTATTTGAAAGTTATCAATACACGATTTGTTAGATTGCAGGTATGAAGTTGTAGCATTTAGTATATAATTCCCGATTGATAAATTTGTTATGGATGTTTCAAAACTGCCATCGTTTGAGGTTGATAATATTTTTGAAGTGTTTGCAAGATTATTTTTGTATATCGTTAGATTTATTTCCTGATTAGTTAGAGGAGTTGTTTTATTTGATAAATTGCCTTGTACTAGGACTAATGCTCCTTGCTGATACGGGCCGCCTATTTCACAGTTTAAATTTATTTCAGTTGCATAGAAGGTTATTGATGTTGAATTAATATTTCCCAGAGAATCATTTGTGTAAGCTATAATAGTGTTTGAACCGTCTAATGTTCTATAGACTGGCGAGATGTAAGTTTCATTAGCTGTTGTGTTGAAAAACCAGACTATATTTCCATTGCTTGATATATTAATTAAAATCGTTGTGTTAAAATATGTTATATTTTGCGGACTTATTATAAATATAGAAGGAGCTGTTTTATCTAAAGTTATTGTTCTTGTTTCTGTTGTATTTTGATTATTTAATGTGTCTTTGATTGTTACGTTGTAGAAATATACTCCATCTTGCAAGGACGTAAAATTTATTGATAGAATCTGGGAAGCAAATATTGTCATATTTACTAATGAAGTTATATTATACAGAGAGAATGTGATGTTTGCGAAATTTGTTTCATTTATTGAGGTGTTTATGAATATTGAGCTTTGAGATAAAATACTGTTGTTTTGTTTTGTTGGATTTGTGAATGAGATTAGGGGGATTATTGAGTCTACGAAGAATGTAACTGATGAAGAATTTATATTTCCTGCACTGTCATTTGCATAGATTGTCCATATGTTTGAGTTCTGATTGCTTGAGAGAGAAGATATGTTACTTCCACATGTAATTGAGGTATTTGTTATTCCATTGTTTATTGAATACCAGCACGATTGGAGATTATTATCTGAGACAGAGTAGTTTAATTGCAGGGGAAGAGTGTTATAAGAAATGTTTTGTGGTTGAATGATTGAAACTAGAGGGAAAGTTGTGTCTGGAATTTGGATTACATTTACGTAGAATGTTTTTGTTGCAGAAGTGTGGTTTTCATTCCCTCTATAAATTGCAGTTATATTGAATGAGTTTATTGTGTTGAACAATGTTAAGTTATGCAAGGATGAATTTCCTATATTAATCAGAGTATTGTTTTTATATAGTTCTATCTGACCCGTTCCTATAATCAAAGAAGTGTTAATATCGATACTTGTTCCATTTATTATTGTTATATTGTTTTGGGTATTATTTAGAAATAAAGAAATGTTGGAGCTTGTGTTTTGATTTATTATTAGCAATGAGCTTATTGTTTTGGAGGAGTAATTAGTATTTCCTGTTGTGTTGTATAAGTAATGGTATGTTTCTGCTCCCAGAGTTTTTATTTCTGGATTTGTTATTGAGATGTTGTTTCTGAAAAGAGTACATGATAGTTCTTGAGGACAGCTATTCCCTGCAGTTGTTGTTTGCGTTGGATATATTACTGATGATGCTGGCGAGAGAGATATTGATATAACATATGTATTATTTTGAGTTATATTAACAGAGTAGATTGTCGAGTTTAAATTGTTTGATGTGTCATTTATAGTTATATTTATTAAATAGAAACCTGTTCCAAGATTCTTTGTATTATTTAAAAAGCCAGATTGATTTATCTGGAATGTATCTGTCCAGTTTATTCTGAAATTGTCTACTGCATTATTGTCTGATGCATCAAAATCCACTCCGAAATTGTTAGGATAGCTTGTTGTTGTGTCTGCTGGAATTGCTGTGAAATATGGAGAGATGTTATCTAGAGTTTGCGTAACTTTAATGTAAAAAGCCTCAAAATTTGATGAATAATTTTGTGTTTCTTCATAGATAGTTGTTATATTAAATGTGCCTATTGTTGTGAAATTGGTTAGGTTTGATAACTGAGATTGCCCTTGATTTATTAAAGAGTTATTCTTATATAATTTTATTATTCCTTCTCCAGTAATAAGAGTACTGTTTAGATATATTGCCGTGTTTTGCAGTATTGTTATATTTAATCTTGAATGGTTTAGGAAGGTATTTACCTGGCTTGGTATTTTATTTACAATAACCTGATATATTGTTGAATTTTTATTATCCGAGGTATCATTGATAGATACATTTATCAGATATGCTCCTGCAGAGAGTTTTGTTGTGTTTTTTAAAGAACCTGTTTTATTTATTTCGAAATTAGTTGTCCAATTGATTGAGAAACTGTCTATGGCTATATTATCTGATGCTTCAAAATTGACTTGGAAGCCCTGAGTGTAATTTATTGTTGTATTAGCCGGAGTTGCTGTAAAGTAAGGAGAAGTTATATCTGGCTGAGATGTTACATTTACATAATAGGTTTTTGAATTCTCCGTGTAGTTTTGGCTAGATGTATAAATTATAGTTATATTATATAATCCTTGAATTGTGAAGTTTGTTAAATTATATAGCGGAGAAAGACCTTCATTTATTAGAGTGCTGTTTTTATATAATTTTAGAATAGTTGGAGAGTCACCTCTGATTAGAGTTCCGTTTAGAATGATTGATGTGCTGGCTATTATTGTAATATTTCCTTCAGTATTGTTTAATGTAAGATTGAGCTGGGATTGAGCTTTGTTTATCGTATATGGGCCTGTTTCTGAATTGTTTGTGTTGCCTGCTGAATCGTTTGCGAACCATCTATAGTTGAAAACTCCAGCTGGGAGATTAGAAATAGAGACGTTATATGTATTCCCTGCTGGATTTGCTGCCGTGTAATTTGTTCCATTGAATTCTAATTTCACTGATTGTATTTGAGTTAAGTCTGTTATTGTTGCGTTGAATTGATATATATTATTTTGAAAGTAGGTTGTTGGATCTAGTGGCGATTCTGTTAATATTGTTATTGAAGGAGGGGTTGTATCTATAGTTATATTTCTTGTTCCTAAATTTTTTGTATTTCCTGCAGTATCATTTGCTGATGAATTGTAGAAATATAGCCCGTCTTGAAGATTTAGATAGTTTATATAGAAAGGGGAATTAGTAGAGGTGTTTGTTCTTACTTGATCTTTTGTTGAGTTGAATAGACGAATTGTTAGTGCTTGCAAGTATAAATCTGACGCAGTGATATTTATTTCTATGAAGTTGGAATTTTTTATAGTGCCTGACTGTTGAGTTGGGATGGTGTAGTTTATTGAGGGCAGTGTTGCATCGTAAAGAATTGTGAAGTTTGTTAAATTATATGCGAAATTATTTGAAGTATCTGCCGCTAAATAATTCCATGTGAACTTATCCTCGTAAGGGAATGTTATTGTTAAATTTATGCTTCCATCTAAGCCAGATAGCGTTATAGCAGTGATATTTATTAGAGAATTTGTAGAATTCCATAAATAGTATGTTGTATTGATTAAGGCTATATTATCTGAAAATGTAGCATTGAAGCTATTTATTGCTGAGGTTGTTATGGTATTATTTCTTGGAGCAATTATGTTTACTGTTGGAAGAGTAGTATCTTGGATTGAGCTGCCTGTTATTATTACATTATCAACTCTGCAGTATTCTGAAGTTGCTCCTGCTGTACATTCAAATTTTATTTGAAAATATTGATTATTGTTTGCAACAGATGAGAGATTAAAGTTTCTTGCTAAATATACTGCATTGTTTGCTGATGAGCTTCCTGTTGATTCTAAGATTTCCCATGTTGTACCATTAAACCATTCCATCTGAAATTCATCCCCTGCATCAATGCCTACAAGCCTACGATAATAAAATATGCTTATATCTTGGTAATTCGATGTGCTTATATTTATTGATAGAACGCTTGCTGGTTCTGTTGTGCTTTCTGGCTGGGATTGCGCATGCCATGAGCCTTGAAAGGGGTTTGTTTGATTGGCTGTCCAATTTCTTGCTCCAGCTACATTTGTTTTATTCCATGCGTTTAAATTTCCTGATTCAAAATCATCTGAGAATATTGTTATTGCAGAAGCTAAATTTATTAAAAATAGGAAAAGAAGAACAATTGTAATTTGTTTTTTCATTTTTTAATCTCCTTCTCTTTGAGCCAGTAATGTAATTTTGCTTTCCCAATTGGCCTTATTCTTATTAGATTAGCACCTTTTAATTCGGCTAGTGCAACCGCAACTGTGTTTCTAGAGATTTTTAATATTTTTGAGATTTCTATTATTGTTAACCCTTGATTGTCTTTTTTTAACAGATTAGTGACTAGCTCTTTTTTAGTTTTTTTCATTTTCCTCTTTTATTTTGTGCATTAATGCTTAGCGTTAATGATATACATCAATGCTTAATAAGTATTTTAAAGAATTTGGATTTATATAGGTTGCTATTTATGAGAACTTATTACATAAAAATTTATATAGTCCTTTATATTTTGTAAAATATGGATGAAGATAAACTGAAAGATTTATTATATAATGTTCGATTAGGAGATTATGTTTTGATTAAATATCAAACATTTTTTCTTAAGAAACAAAGAGAAACTAGCGGATATGTTACTGAGATTAATTGTATGGGAATTTCATTAGATGAGGTAGATCCATTTTTAGAAGAAAATCATAGTGTAGATAATGATTTCTATTTTAGAGATATTTTAGAATTTAAGAAATTGAAAGAAAGTTCTTTTTTCGGATTGGAATCAAAAGTTTAATTCATTAAATTTAATAAATAATTTTTTCTATAGAATTATCGTAAAATCTCCACCTTGCGGGGCTGGCTGGTTACTTGATGTATCTTCGGCGTAGATTGTGTAGGCATAAGTGTCATTTATTAAATTGGATGTGTTAAATTTGTATATGTAGAGTCCTGTTGGGGAACTTGAGGCAGAAATATTTACATTATCTATTCTGCAATATTCTGATACTGCTCCTGCTGTGCATTCAAATTTTATTTTGAAATTTGGATTATTGTTTGCTGTTTGGGGCAGAGAGAATGACTTTTGTATGTATGGGGCGTCATTAGCTGAATTTGACCCTGTTTGTTCTAGAATATTCCATTTTATTCCATCAAACCATTTTGCTTTGAATTCATCTGCTGCGTCTAGGCCAATTAGTTTTCTGGTGTATTTTATTGATATGCCTTGATAGTTTGTTGTTGGGATTGTTTTTTCTAAGGTTGATGCTGGTTCAGAAGTTGAGCGAGGTTGAGACTGGGCATGCCATGAACCTTGGAAAGGATTAGTTGTAGATGCAGTCCATTTTTGTCCGCCTGATACTGCTGAAGTTGTCCAGCCAGATAGAGAACCTGATTCGAAATTATCGAATAAGATTGTTGCAGATTGGTCCCGTTCTAATGACATTTGGTAGAAGATATCTAAGATATTAACTTTTACTGTGTTGATTGCAATATTGTCTGTAATATTGGCTTTTATTGTTAGGATTGCTCCTGCTGTTAGAGGATCAGGGGAGTCTGAAAAAGAATGAATTATTGGTGCAATAGTATCGTTTATTATGGGGGCTGTCCCTGTGGAAATTCAGGCGGCCGCGAGATAGATTTTTTTAATAGCCAATCAACTGCTGTCCAAAGAAATGGCCAGTCTGAACCATTATCATTTAATTCTTCGCCAAAATTATTTCCATCTCTATCAGAATCTTCTTCGATTTCAGGATGAGGACCAATTAGCAGGACTCTTCCCTGCCCATAGTTAAAACCTATGATTCCAGGAGCTTTATCTGCTGCTGGATTTGATATTACATTCCAAGATGCCAGTATCTGCATTTCCTGATTTTGATAGGGGATGAAATACGGCTCTCCATAATATAGAAAATCTTCAGCCATGGGCTCATAAATATTTGCTTCATGATTTTTGTTTATTGACATTGTTGTCATCACATAATTTGGCCAAGGAGCGATCTCTTCAATAGGGCCTATACAATCTCCATGAAACAGGTTTAAATAATAAGGGTAGTCTTGATTTTCCCAGCGAACATTATCACAAGCGAAATAAGCGCCTGCACTCATTCCTATATATGCTCCTCCTGATGAAATAAAGTCTCTAATGTTTTGATTGCCTGAAGAATGTATAGACTTTTTATAATTATATGCCCAACCTCCAGGAAAGAAAATTGCTTTGTAATTTCCAATGAGAGAATTGTGATTTAAATTCCATGAATTTATTTCCTCATAAGTTAAATTTTTCCACTCCAAAAAATTTTCAAATGCGGATACACTATGCTCCCAAGTGCCTGAACCAGTGTATATTGCAAAATCAGCATTTAATGCGGATACCTGCGTTAATAAGCAGGCAAGAAAAGTAAAACCTGCCATTAATATCACTCGCTTTTTCATTAGAGGAATTATAGTTGTTAGCTTTTAAGCATAATTGTTTTTTATAATATATTTTATTTTTTTAGATTCAAAGATATTTGAAGTTTTAACTGGATTTAAAAAGCCGGGAATATTTTATTTATTATGTCAAATTCGATAATGATTGATTTAGATGACCCAAGAACAGGGAAGATTGCTGATGTAATTTCGAATAAAACTGCCAAGAAAATATTGGGATTGTTAAGCAATAGCGAATTAAGCGAGAGCGAGATTTCAAATAATTTAAAACTTCCTCTTAATACTATTGAGTATAATATAAGAAAACTTGAGGAATCTGGGCTGATAGATAAAACAAAGAGATTTTTATGGAGTATTAAAGGGAAAAGAATTTATAAATATAGAATTTCAAATAAGAAAATAGTTATTTCTCCCAGAAGGATGATGAGGGGAATTATACCTAGTGTTTTGATATCTGGAGCGATTGCTTTTGGGATAAAGATATGGACTGATAGTAAATTAGAGAAAGCAGCAGATGTAGTTGGCGGAGAGCAGATGGTAAGAGGTTTAGCTATGGAAAAATCTGCTGAAGCCAGCTCTTTTTTGGCGGCTGATGCAGGAGTTAATGATAGCATAATGGTTATAGCTCAAAACGTTTGGCTTTTGTTTTTTGCCGGAGCATTATTCGCACTGCTGGTTTTTTTAATATTAAACTTCTGGAGGAAAAGATGATTATTGGAAAACTAGATATTGTTCAAAGAGGATTGAACTTAAAGAATTATTTAAATATAAGGAGATTTTTTAATTAAAATGAAAGATGAAACAAAGAACATAGGCATTGTTGCAGTTTTATTAATTTTTGTTTTAGTTATGATAGCAATATCGGTTTTTGACTCAAAAACTAGCGATGAAATTGTTTATAATAATAAAATTAGGAGTTTTAATTCTTATTTTGAATTGAAGGAATTTTTGAAAGAGAGCCAGGATTTAGGGAATTTTGAGATTGCACAAAGAGCACTGCCTTCAATAGATAGAAGTTTTCTTCAAAGAGATGGGGCAAGTATTACTGCTGAATCAGGGTCTGGAGCAAAAGCAAGCGACTATTCTCAAACTAATGTTCAAGTGGAAGGAGTTGATGAAGCAGATTTAGTTAAAAATGACGGAAATTACATTTATGATATTGCAGGTAATAAGATTGTTATTGTTAATGCTCTCCCTGCTTCTGATATGAGAATTATTAGTAAAGTTGAATTTGTGGATAAAAGTTTATTGGGAATATTTGTTAATGAAGATAGACTTATTGTTTTTGCCCAAGGATATGAAACAATAAATTCAGATCAGGAAACAAAATTACAAGAAGCTGCTGTTGATATAGCAATATTCCCTCCTTATTATGGCGGAGAATCTATCATTTATGCTTATATTTATGATATAAGTGATAGAACTAAGCCTAAATTAGATAAAGAAATTAGCATCGAAGGCCAATATATAAACTCCAGGATGATTGGAGATTATGTTTATATTATTGGCTCTAAATATGTTAATAATGATAATCCTATAATGCCTATGCTAAAAATAAATGGTGCTGAAGAAAGATTGGCTATAAACGATCTTTATTATTTTGATTATTGGGATTATGGATATACATTTAATACTATAAATTCGATAAATATAAAAAATGGAAAGGTCAATAGCAAAGTTTATTTGACTGGAGCGAGCAATAACTTATATGTATCTAGTGAAAATATTTATCTGACTTACACTAAATTTTTGAATGAAAGAGATTATTTTGAAGATATGATTGAGCAGGTTGTTTTGCCTATTGTTCCAGCTGATGAAAAAATAAAGATAGAAAATGTATTAAATTCCAAAGATTCTTTTCATGAAAAGAACAGCAAAATAAATAAAGTTATTCTTGATTATTCCGGCTCTTTGGGTGGGGAGGCTAAATCTAATTTTGATGAGAGATTATATGAAGGCATGAATTATTTTATAAGAGAATTGAGGGAACAAAGAGAGAAGACTGTTATTCATAAGATTAGAGTTGATGAAGAGGAAATTGAATACTTGACCGAAGGAGAAGTTAAAGGAACTGTTCTAAATCAATTTTTTATGGATGAGAATAATAGATATTTTAGAATAGCCACGACTTCTGGGGAATTTTGGAGCGAAAATAGCAAAAATAATGTTTATATATTAAATGATAATTTGGAAGTTATTGGCAAAGTTGAAGATTTGGCTCCTGGAGAGAGAATTTATTCTGCAAGATTTATTGGAGACAGAGCTTATTTAGTGACTTTTAAGAATATTGATCCTTTTTATGTGATTGATTTGTCTGATGTTCAAGAACCTAAAGTTTTAGGATATTTGAAGATTCCAGGGTATTCTGATTACTTGCACGCTTATGACGAGAATCATATTATAGGGATAGGAAAAGATACTTTAGAGGTTTCTGATTCTACCAGAGATTTTGTTATTAATCAAGGGCTGAAGATTGCTATATTTGATGTTAGGGATGTGGCAAATCCTAAGGAAAGCGCCAAGATCATTATTGGAGACAGAGGAACAGATAGTAATGCATTATATGACCATAAAGCATTTTTATTTGATAAAAAAAGGAATTTGCTTGTATTGCCTATTTCTTTGGCTAAAATAAATTCCCAAAACCATGAGAGACCTGAATTGGCTTATGGAGAAACTGTCTGGCAGGGAGCATATGTTTTCGATATAAAAGAAGATTATATTAAAGTTAAAGGACAGATAACTCATTTTGATGATATAAAAAAGTATGGACCTGCTTCTGAAGAGCTGATAGGGGCAAAGAGAGCGGGATATAGTGGAGAGACATGGACTAAGATTTGGGAGGATAAATGGGAGAGCAATAATACAGAATTGTACGCCCCTGAAACAGCCACGAAATCTTATCATGAAAATTATGAAAATATTTGGAGTAATGAGATGATTGATTCATTACCAGGGGGAATAAATCATAATCCTTATTATGACTATAAGAATCAAGTTCAGAGAAGTTTATACATTGGTGATATTTTATATACTCTATCGATGGCGAAAATTAAGGCTAATTATTTGGATGATTTGCGAGAACTAGGGAAGATTGAGTTGCCTTATGAAGATGATTATGGCGGTGTGATTTATTAAAATTAGGATATAGTATACTTATCGTCAGGCTTATATAGTTGATAAACCTCCTTTTTTGGGAGGAGTATCATGGAATTGAGATGTTCTAAGTGTAAAAACAAAAACGTGATGAAAGAGGGTTTTAGAAAGAACAAAACTGGAGATAAGCAAAAATATTTATGCAATGATTGTGGAACATGGTTTGTGGAAGAAGATGGATTCAAAAAAATGAGATATAATAAAAAGGATATTGCACGTGCAATATCCTTGCACAACGAAGGGTTGTCCTTGTTTGATGTGAAAGACCATTTGTGGCAGCATGATGGAATAAAAGTGACTAAAAGAACAATTAGTCGATGGATAAAAAAATATTCCTTTTTTTTAAAATCAGATAAATCTACTAGAGCCAAAACTAAAAGGAAGACAGCATTACGATGAAAAATATGTCAAGGTTGATGGAGAAGATTGTTTTGACCTAAATTGTATTGACAGCAAAACAAAGTTTGTAACTGCTCATTTATTCGTCGATAAAATAGATGAAGAAAACTGCATTAAGTTTCTTTCCCAGATAAAAGAAACTTGCTATAATCAAATGCTTGCAAGATATTACATAAAGAAATTTATGAAAATAGATAAAAGAATAATTTTTGTTTCAGATGGTTTTGAAAATTACAGAAATGCATTTAATAATCTTTTTTACAGAGTTGCTAAACTATAATTTGGTGTTCCAATTGCATGTAAAAAATATGGATTGAAACATAATAACAATCCAATTGAAAGATATAATGGAAAATTGAAAGACAGAATGAATGCAAGGAGAGGAGAATTCAAGAGTTTTGAATATGCAAAATCATTTATGAATTTGCAAAGAATCATGAACAATTTTGTAAATCCACATCAAGAATTGAAAGATAAAACACCAGCAGAAATGGCGGAGATAAAACTTGATCTTGGAAGGAATAAACTACTAGAACTTATAGCTTATGTAGCTAAGCATAATTGACTATAAGTTTACTGTATCTAAAATTAGAAAGATATATATATGAAATTTCCTTTTTTAGATTATGAAAAGAGGGCTTATATTATTTTTTCTCTGGATTAATAGGAATATTTTTTATTAGTGGAGTTTTTGCACAGGCCGTATGTACTGGAGAGGTAACGCCTTTATTTGCCGCAGCCAATAAAATTTATTTAAATGAACCGTTGAATAGCGTCAAATCCATCATTAATAGTAATGAATTGCCTGCTCTTTTAAAAAAAGGCAGTTTTTTTGGGAATGTTGCAGCAGAATATGTTCAAGGTATAGAAATTGGTTCTTATCCTAAAATTATTTTTGCTAAACAACCTACAAGTTCTGATGGCCCTAGTTTTGGATTGAGATTGAGCACTGTAGAAAATAACTACTTTTATAAGGTTTCTATTACCTTTAGCAGGGCTGTTGACTTTACAAAATCTACAGGAAAGGATATCAAAATATTTGGAAAAAAATTCAGCATTTCACCATTAACTAATAATGAAAGAATTGTTTTACTTGGTGAAGATAATATCCCTCTATTTTTTTATAATAATGGCGGAGGAGTTTTGAAAGGTATCGATGAAGGATTTATTGAGGGTACATCTGTGATGATCGAAGGAGGTCCGATTGCAACCACAAAAATAGTACTTAGTATAATTGCGCCTGATTCGGATGAAGATGCTCTTACTTTAACATTCCCGCCGGCAAGGAATGTTTTTATTGATCCTGTATTCGGCACTTTCCGAATTGATTTTAAAAGATTAAACATAGGTGAAGATGATACTTCTTTAAGAGAAGATTTTGTTATTAGAAATAATGGAGATAGCCTAATGATTTTAAGAATGAAAGATTACGAAGGATATGAAAAAGCGTTCCAGTGAGCTATGGTTAAACCTGGAAATGCTATTGATTTAGAAACTCTGGATGGAAAAAAAATTCATGTTTTTGAAAATGAAAAGATTTTGAGAAATGAATTAGTTATTATAGGTAATGATGATAATGGCAGACTTTTGAAAGTTTCTGCAATAACGAATCAAATGGGCACTGCAAATGATAATATAGAATTTATAAATGTTTTCTCAGGAGATACTATTGATGCAAGAATTACTGCTGAAGGATTGAGCACTGTCAGCGTTGGTGGAAAAGACTATATAGTAAGTTATGAGGGCATTTCATCTGATGATGGCAATAGTATTAGAATAAATTATCCTGATAGCATAGGGTTAGGAAGCGCTATAATATATCCTACTATAAAAAGCAACAAAGGGGCTCAAGTTGCATTGTATAAACCAATGATTATTGATCTTAATAATTGGAATGGCGGCGGAAATAAATTGGCTGATCTTAGATTTCCTGATGGAGATGGCTATACCTTTATTACATTTAAAGACAATGGCAGAGGTTCATGGGATGTTATTAGTGGCGTGGTATCTAATAAAATAAATATTCTTGATAAAAATAGTTTTGTTTCTGTTAAAATTGCAGAATTTAATTATAAGATAAAAGGCAGCGGCACCAAAGATAAAATAGAGGTTTATTTGACTAATTCTAAAAATACAGCAGAGATTATCTATCCTTCATTAGTAATTTTTGAAGAAAAAGATAATAAAGATATACTTAACGGCCTGATTGTTACTTTAGAGCCTGGAAATTCTGGAGATGATGGAATAGGAATTAATGAAGTTATTAGAACTTGGAGTAATGATAAAGAATGGGGCGCTATTGCACTGGCTAGTGAAAGTACAAAGACAAAAGAGGCAGATATATATGGCACTATTGTTACAATAGACTCCATTGATTCTGACCAGAAAACCGCCTTTATTAATTATCCTGATGAACAGGTTTATGGAGAAATTTATATTGAAACTGATGTTTGTACTGAAATTAAGAAATTTATTAGAGGAGATTTAAATAGAGATAATAAAATTGATATATCTGATGCCGTTGGAATATTGAGCTATCTATTCCAAGGTGGAGAAGAGCCAATGTGTTTAGACGCGGCAGATGTTGATGATTCAGGAGGCGTTAGTTTAACTGACTCTGTTTATTTACTCAATCATCTTTTCAAAGGGGGAAATTCTCCTCCTGTACCTTACCCTGAAGAAGGCGCTGACTCTACAGAAGACGAACTTTCTTGCTTAAATTAGAATCTTTCAGCAAGTTTAAATAGCGTGTTTTTTTGATTTTATATGCTGACTGAAAAACAGATGAATGAATTGAAAGAGCATCTTGAGAGCGCGCAAAATCCTATTTTTTATTATGACAATGATTGCGATGGATTATGCAGTTTTTTGATTTTAAGAAGGTATTTGGGACGAGGGAGAGGTGTGGCTGTAAGAAGTTTTCCTGATTTAAATAAGCAATATGCGAGAAAAGCAAGTGAGTTGAAAGCAGATTATGTTTTTGTTTTGGATAAGCCTGTTGTTTCCAGAGAATTTATTGAGGAAATAGATAGATTGGGACTGCCTATTGTATGGATTGATCATCACGACGTTAGTGGAGATGATTTTGCTAATGGTCTGAAGAATTTTTTTGTTTATAATCCTACAAAGAATTCAGAAAAGAACAGGAGTGAGGAGCCAGTTAGTTATTGGTGCATGAAACTTTGCGGAAGGAAAGAAGACTTATGGCTTGGAATTATTGGATGTATTGCTGATCATTATATGCCGGATTATGCGGAAGAATTTGGAGCAGGGTATAGTGAATTCTGGGGAAAAGTAGTTGAACCCTTCGATGCATATTACAGAACAGAAATAGGGAAAATTGCTCTGGCCTTAAATTTTGGGCTGAAAGACAGCACTAGTAATATTGTTCATTTGCAAAATTTCTTGATTTCCTGCAAAGGACCTGATGAAATATTTTTGGAAGTTAAGGAAAATTATTCTTTTAGGAAGAAATATAGGGAAATAAGGAAAAAATATGATTCTTTACTTGAAATAGCAATAAAGAATGCAAAGGGCAAACTTTTATTTTTTCAGTATAGTGGAGAATTAAGCATTAGTGCAGATATTGCGAATGAGCTTTCATATTTATATCCTAAAAAATATGTTGCTGTTGCTTATAAGAAAGGAGAGGTGTCTAATGTTTCTTTAAGGGGGAAAAATGTTAAAAATATTTTGGAAAAAGTTTTAAAGAAATTTGAGAATGCTAGTGGCGGAGGCCATGAAGATGCTGTTGGAGCACGGATACAGAGCAATGATTTAGAGAGATTTAAAGATGAATTAATTCTGGAGGCAAATAATGAAGGAAGCAAGAATTGAAGCTAAGGGAAGATTACAGGGAATACATTTCAGAAAGCAAGTAAAGAAGTATGCAGGGGACTTAGGATTGAAAGGCAGCGTTATTAATCTGCCTGATGGAGGAGTTTTAATTGTTGCACAGGGAGATAGAAAGGAAATTAATAGGATGATAGATTGGATAAAAACCAGCCCGGGATTGTCAAAAGTAGAGGATATAGATGTATCTTGGAGCAATATTGACAGAGCATCAAATGATTTCAAAATTGTTAGAGAGGGAAATTTTTTTATTGATAAGTTGAAGAGTATATTTAGGCTTTTGAAAGGAATTTTTGGATATTCGGCAGAAAATGGAAAATTCACGAGCATTCCTCAACATGTTGCAATAATTCCTGATGGAAATAGAAGATGGGCTAAATTTAGAGGGCTAGAATCTCATTTCGGGCATTATAAATCAGGGAGCTATAGCAATATTGAATCATTATTAAAGGAAGCAAAAAATATCGGAGTTAAATATATCTCAATCTGGGGATTCTCTACTGAAAACTGGAAAAGGAGCGATGAAGAGAAAAGAGCTATTTTTGATATGTTGCTGGGAGGAGTAAAAAGGTTTATGAAATTTGCGAAGGAAAATGAGATAAGGTTTAGACATATAGGCAGAAAAGATAGACTGCCAAGAAATTTAATTAAATCTTTGCAAGAGCTGGAGAAAGAGACAGAAAAATACAATAATTTCGAGGTTTTATTATGCTTAGATTACGGTGGTAGAGATGAAATATTAAGGGCAGTGAGTAAAATGTTAAAAGATGGAATTAGAAAGATTGAAGAGGAAGAATTTTCAAGGTATTTAGATACAAAAGACATTCCTGATCCTGATTTAATTATTAGAACATCTGGAGAGCAAAGAATTAGCGGGTTTATGCCTTTTCAATCTGTTTATGCTGAGCTTTATTTTTCCCAAGCTTATTTTCCTGAATTTGGAATCTGGGAATTACATAAAGCTATTAAGGAATACGGGCAACGCAAGAGAAGATTTGGCGGGGGCTAGGTTTAAATCAAAATAAAGATTTATATACCAAGAAAAGGGTTTTTTTCTATGGAAAATGAAAATAGGAAAATTGAAGAAATTGCAAGAAGAAATTTATTTAGAAAAAGCGAAGAGATTGAAGGGGCTGCAATTAAAGGATATGACTTTAATAAGGGAGTTGATTATAATAAAATTATTGAGAGTTTTGCATCTAGCGGATTTCAGGCTTCGTATTTGTCTAAAGCAATAGATATCGCCAATAGTATGATTAAAGAAAAGGCGTTTATATTTCTAGGGTATACTTCAAATATGGTTAGCTCTGGATTGAGAGATATTTTTAGATATTTAGTTGAGAATAAGAAAATTGATGCAATTGTTACGACTTGCGGCGGTATTGAAGAAGATATTATCAAATGCTTTGGAGATTTTATTTTAGGAGACTTTAGAGCTGATGGAAAAGAATTGAGAGAGAAGGGAATCAATAGGATAGGAAATATATTCGCGCCCAACAATAGATATATTGAGTTTGAGAAATTTATGCAGCCATTATTGAAAGAAATTTATGAAGAACAGAAAAGGACAGAAGAAATTATTTGCGGCAATGATTTGATATGGAAAATTGGAGAGAGGATTAATGATGAAAAGAGTATTTGTTATTGGGCTTGGAAGAATAAAATAAGAATTTTCTGCCCTGCACTGACAGATGGAGCTTTAGGAGATAACATTTATTTTTTCTCATTAAGCAATGAGAATTTTAAGATAGACTTAGTTGAAGATGTGAAAAGATTGAATAATACTACGATTGGATTGAAAAAATCAGGCGTCATTATATTGGGTTCTGGAGTTGTCAAGCATTCAATACTCAATTCTAATATGCTAAGAAACGGATGCGATTATAGCGTTTATATTAATAGTTCTATGGAATATGACGGAAGTGATTCCGGCGCAATGCCTGATGAGGCTGTTTCTTGGGGAAAAATTAAAGGTGATGCAAAAAGTGTCAAAGTTTTTGGAGATGCCACTATATTATTTCCTATTTTGGTTGCAAGGAGTTTTGCTAAGGAGAAAAATGGAAAAAATAATTGACGAACTGAATAATGATGAAAGAAACAAAGTATGTTCTAAAATTTCAGGCTTGGATATTTTGCTTTATGTTTCTGGTTTGGCAGTAGTTGAATGTGCATCAACTAACACAGGGAATAGAGAATTTATATTAGAGATTTATAAGCATATTAAATCATGCGATATATGCAGAGATGGTTATGAATTCTCTAAAGAGGTTTATTCAAAAAATGAGAGATATAAGGGATTGTTTTCTAAAGAACATTTTGAAACAATTAGAAGGAATGAGGATTATTTAAATAAGACATTTTTTAATCTATAAAAAGGTCCTCTTTTACTATTTCTTTCTCGCATAACTTTGAGCAAAGCTGCGAGAAATTATCTGATTGAAGAGATATTTTTAAGCTTTGTTTTTCCAGAATCATAAATTTGCCTGCTTTATATGATTTTGATATTTAATTTTATAATATTCTAATATCTCCTTGAGAAACTTCTATGTCTTGAGCCATATTTTTTTCCTTGATCCTCATTTCTTTTTCCATATCTTCTTTCATTTCTATTCTGAGAGAATCTTCCTCTGTCTCTAAATGGTTTTCTTTCATTTTTATTTCTGTTAAATTTTTCTCTACTATTATAATTACTTGAGAAATTTGGCCTCCCCCTCGAGAATCTGCTCCTATGAGCTTGCCTATGGAAGCTTTTTTCTGGAAGCTGAAATTGAATACTCTCAAAATTAGGCAATTCCTTAGCAATTATTGAGATAGCCCTATCTGAAACTATTTTATTAAAATCTTGATAATCTTTATCTGTGATTAGGCTGATAGCTTCTCCTTCGTTTCCTGCCCTTGCTGTTCTGCCTATTCTATGAATGTAATCTGTGCTGCTTTTAGGTATGTCGTAGTTGTAAATATGAGTGACGTTTTTTATGTCTAAACCGCGGGCAGCAACATCTGTACAGACCAGTATGTGTATTTCCCCTTTATGAAATTGCTCCATAATATCGTTTCTTTTATTTTGGGTTCTTCCACCATGAATGGCGGTTGCTTTTAGCCCTATCCTTTGCAAGTTTCTTGCAATTAAATCAGCTGTTCTTCTTGTATTGCAAAATACCATGACTAGGTTTGATTTATCTGCTTTTAATAGGTGCGCTAGAAGAGAAAATTTGGAATGCTGAGAAATATCGTAATAAGTCTGCTTTAATTTTTCAGGCTCTATGTAAGATTTGACTGAAATATATTCTGGAGAATGCATATAATTTTCTGCGATGTAGTTTACGTCTGCAGATATTGTAGCTGAAAATAGTAATGTCTGCCTGTTTTTTGGGCAGGATTTAATTATTTTTTCAACGTCTGGGAGAAAACCCATATCAGACATTCTATCTGCTTCGTCTAACACCAAAATAGATAAATTTTGCAGGTTTAAAGTTCTTTTTTGAAGATGATCTAATATTCTTCCCGGTGTTCCTACAATAACTTCTGCACTTTTTATTCTATGAATTTGATTATTTATTGATACCCCCCCATATACGTCAAGAATATTGATATTATAATTTCTTGCGAATTTCCTTATGTTTTGAGTTACCTGTTCTGCTAATTCTCTTGTTGGAGTTAAAACAAGGGCCTGAACGCCTTTATTTTTCTCTACCTTTTCAATTATACCAGAACCGAATGCAAGAGTTTTTCCAGAACCAGTGGCACTTTTTCCTATTACGTCTTTTCCTTGCAGTACTAAAGGTATTGATTTTTCCTGTATCTCACTAGGTTTTTCAAAATTCGCTTCCTTTATGACTTTTAATATATTTTCGCTTAAGCCTAATTTCCTAAAGCTTTCCATTTTAGTAAAGTTTATTATAAAGAAATAGATTGGTCTTTTGACCGCTATTTCTATACGCAACATTATTAATTTAAATAATGTGAATTTTAGGGTATTTAAATGTGCTTGTTTGCTGAAATTGAAACCAGCACAATAATTTAATTATGTCGAGAATTTTTGAAGAAAACCGCAAGGATTTTTTGATTTAATATTAGTTTAGATAGATTTTTATAAGAGTATTTATTATTTAAAAGATGATTCAAGAGCAGGAAATGCAAAAACTTATCAAAGGAATGATTGGACTTGAAGTTCATACTTATCTTGTGACGAGAGAGAAGTTATTCTGCGAATGTATCGCGTCAAGAGAAAAAGGGCTAAAACCTAATATTTATATCTGCCCAATTTGCACGGGGCAGCCTGGTGCAAAACCAATGTTGCCTAATTTAGAGGCTATTAAACAAGCGATAAGAATTGGTTTAATGTTGGGATGCGAAATAAATAAAAACTTAGTATGGCAGAGAAAACATTACGATTGGCCTGACTTGCCTAAAGGATACCAAAATACTATTTCAGGAAATGTAAAAGGAATTGGAATTGATGGGAAATTTTATGGAATTGAAATATGGAGTATGCACCTTGAAGAAGATCCTGCTTCATGGGACCCAAATACAGGATGTGTTGATTATAATAGATCTGGATTACCTTTGGTTGAAATAATTACTGCGCCGGCTTTTACTAGTTCTGGAGAAGTTATCAGCTGGCTTAGAATTTTGCTACATAATTTATCCTACTTAAAATCTGTAGATGGAAACGCTGGAATAAAAGTCGATGTCAATGTAAGTATTCCTAATAAGACTGAAAGAGTCGAGATAAAGAATTTGAATTCACTGGAAAATATAAGAAAAGCAATCGATTATGAATTGGATAGACAGGAAAGAGAAGGCAGTGAGCGAGAAACGCGAAGGTATGATGATGCCAAGGGAAAAACTTTCAGAATGCGAGGAAAAGAAGATGCAGAGGACTATAGGTTTATTTCTGACCCAGATTTACAGGATATAGCTTTAGATGACAAAATGATCAATATTATTAGAAAAAAATTACCTGAAAATCCTGAAAAGAAACTTTTTAGAATAATAAATAAGTTTAAAATCGGGAGTACTGATGCAGAAGTTCTTGTACAACATATTGATGTAGCTGAATTTTTTGAGAAAGTTGCTGAAAAAATAGACGCAAAATTTGCTTTGCCATGGATCACAGTAGAATTGTTTAGATTATTAAATGATAATAAGACTAGTTTAGATAAGTTTGATATCAAAATTGAGCATTTTGTTGAATTACTGGAAAATGTTAAAAATGGAAAGATCAGCGTTTTAAAGGGAAAACAACTTTTAAAGCAGTTCTTTCCGAAGAGTTTTTCTGTTAGATCTTTAGTTGAGAAAGAGGCCAAGCTATCAGATAAAAGGGAGGTTGAAAGAGTTGCCAGAGAGGTTATTAAACAGAATCCGAAAGTTGTAGGAGACTACAAGAAAGGTGAGCAGAATGCATTTAATTATTTGATGGGAGAAATAATGAAAAAAACAAATAGAAGAGCTGATTTTATTATTGCTCGAGAAATATTGAAGGAGATATTAAAATGAACTCATTTATTGTTTTGTTTTTAGTTTTGATAGTGCTTGTCGGATTATTTTTTTCATTTTATAGCTTATTTAAATTAGTTTTTTTTAATGTCGGACAAGGAATTCAATCTAATTTTGGAGATGTACTTTTATCCTCGCCCCCTGGAACAGTAAGTAGCAATGTAGTAAGTATTTTCGTTTCTTCAATATTGGCTGCAGTTTTATCATTTATTATAATTGTGTCATGGGCCATATTTGTTATAAAAAAAGGCAATCTAACTAGAATTATTGGAAGAAACTAGTTATTTCTAAAATTGTTCCTAAAATAAATATTAATATTAAAATATAATTTAGTATTTTAGATGTAGAAATAGAATACTCTGGATGCCTGTTTCCTAAAATTTTTGCTCTATCAACAATATTTAAAATAAGTATAGATATTAAACCTCCGGAGATGACTCCACCTAAACCAATTACTTTAGTAAAATCCTTTGAATTTGTAAAGGATAAAATAATAAATAGGATTAATGGCATAAAAATTGTTAAGATCCAAGATTTGAACTTTGTCTGATTAAAATCTAGATTTAAGGTATCTATTAAGGATATTGAAAGAGCGAGATATGCATTAAACATGGTTATAATTCCTAAAAGAATAAAAGGTTTTCCTAAAGAGAGAGTTGCTATTTTAGGCGTATTTGTACCTTGGAGGCCTATAACGATAATTGCAAATAAAATATAAATTAACGCGGCTATTATAACTGCAAATATTATTGATTTTTTCATATTCTTTTTATAATCTCCCAGAATATTTTTTACTTCTGGAATGATTGAATAACTTAGGAATGCAAAAAGAATAACTCCAAAAGGCATTAAAACATTTAATTGGTTTAAATTGTTGCTATATATTAGATTATCAAAATCTATTTTATTCGCAAAAAATGCAGATATTGAAATTATAAAAATCAAGACTGTCGATACCCCGATGAATTCTCCATTTTTTAGAGCTTTTATTCCACTATATGAAAAGATAGACATTAATAACCAGAAGAAAATTCCCAACTTTAGCGAATGATGAGGATTATTATAAATTAGGAAGCTAAGTGATTCGCTTATTCCAATAAGATATGCGAGTACAGCAGAATATATTCCAAAAATAATTGAAATAGTCATAAGGATTTTTCCTTTACTGCCAAGATATTTTTCTGCATATCCTACAAGATGATGATTTCCTTTAGTTCTTAATGTGATCTCGCCAAGATACAGAGTTGTTATTGCAATGATAAGAGCAATTAATATTATTTGGGCTATGCCTATTATAAGGCCTGATTTCATTACGATATAAGGAATACCATAGATCCCTGCCCCTATCATTGTGCCTAATATAATTGATATTGCCAGAATTGTTTTTGTCATTTTTTCAATAAGATTAAAAAGGCGAATTATTTAATTCTTTTTATGGGCTTATAAGTTAATGGATAGACTTCCCGGCTTCGGACCGGGCAATCGAGGTTCAATTCCTCGTAGGCCCATTTTAATTTAAGTTGCTCTTCGCAAATTATAGCCGACTTGCTGGATAGCGTAGCTATTAGCCATTGCCTCATTTTTTATACCTAGAGCATGGGCAACTTCATGATGATATACAAATTGCTTTTGATATTCTGGCAGATCTTTTGAGATATATATTGTATGTGTTGAGGGGACGTACATGCCAAGAACTTTATACCCTGGACCTGATGGCAGTGATGATTGAGGAACATAAACACTGATGCGCCGCTTTTTGAGCCTCTATTGAGAGATTCTTTTGCATTTAATTTTTCCTTATATTTTAAAAATTCAAGATAGTATGTAATATCTTCTTCTTTTTCTTCAGGATGATAATTTTCTAATGGAGAAACCTTAGGCCTTATTTCTTTTAGTTTGTCTTCTAGAGAAATTATTTTTGAATCTTTTTTAGATTTTGGACTGTAAATATTTTTATTTAATGTATTTTCTACAACAGATTCTAAATTTTTCTGCAATAGGGGCTGTTTTAATTCTTCATGGCCATCTATTAACATAATTATGTTATATTTTTCTAAATAAATTCTTTGATAACTATTATTAGATGGTGCTTTAGAATAATATTTTTTTCTGCTTTTTTTGTGCAATATTTTATTTGAAGCATATTGTTTTTTATGAGAAGATTTATTTATATTTTATGGAAGTAGCCAATGATAAGATTTAAGAAATAGGAGTTGTTAGATTGTATATGGGAAAAGAAAAGGAAAATACTAAGGGATTGACTGTAAAAAAGGAAGATAACTTTTCAGAGTGGTATACTCAAATTGTGCAAAAGGCCGAATTGGCTGATTTGAGATATAATGTAAAGGGCTTTCTGGTTTTTCAGCCTTGGAGTGTTTTAGCTATGGAAAAAATGTATTATTATATGGAAAGAGTCTTGCAAAAAAAAGGACACAAGCCCTATTTCTTTCCCACTTTAATTCCTGAAAGTAATTTAAAAAAAGAAAGTGACCATATCGTTGGATTTGTTCCAGAGGTTTTTTGGGTTACTGAAGCAGGGGATAAAAAGCTTGATGAAAGACTAGCATTAAGACCTACATCCGAAACTGCATTTTATCAAATGTTTAATCTTTGGATAAGAAGTTATAAGGACCTTCCTTTTAAAACTTATCAGAGATCGAATGTTTTTAGATATGAAACTAAAGCTACAAGACCTTTCTTGAGAAGCAGAGAGTTTCATTGGATTGAGACGCACTGTGTACATGAAACTGAAGAAGATGCGATGAAGCAAGTTCATGAAGATACGGAAACAACAAAAGATGTTTTACATGATATTTTTGGTTTACCTTTTATCTTTTTTGAAAGGCCTGAATGGGATAAGTTTCCAGGAGCATATAGAACTTTTGCGGCAGACGTTTTAAACCCAGATGGAAGAGTTGTACAACAGCCCTCAACTCATCTTTTGTCACAGACATTTTCCAGGGGTTTTAATGTAAAATTCAAGGATAAAGAAGGAAAGGAAAAATATGGATGGATTACTTGTTATGGGCCTGCAATATCAAGGATATTTGCAAGTGTTGTTATTACACATGGAGATGATAAAGGTCTAAGGTTCCCTTGGGAAATAGCCCCTTTACAAGTAGCAATTGTACCTATCAGCAATGATGAAAAATTGATTGATAAAGCTGAAAAATTAAAGAAAGATATTGAAAAATTTGCTTCTGTTGAAGTAGATGCAAGCGAGAAAAGTGCTGGAGAAAAATTTAATTATTGGGAGATGAAAGGCGTGCCTGTTAGAATTGATATAGGATTAAAAGATTTAGAGAAAAAGAAAATTACTATTTTTAGGAGGGACTTGAATAAGAAAGATTTAATTGATGACAAGAAAATTATTGAACATATTAACAAGATTGCTTCTGAGTCTGGAAGAAACCTGAAAGATCAGGCTGACAAAGTTTTTGAAGGAAGAATAAAAAATGCTAAAACAAAAGATGAAATGAAAAAAGCCATTAAACAAGGTGTAATTGCCAGATGTAATTTTTGTTCTACTAATAAGGATGGAACTAAATGCGGCGAATTCATTGAAAAAGAAATAGGGGCAAGTGTTAGAGGGACTTCTTTAAACGAAGAAAATGCCAAAGGAAACTGTGTTATTTGCGGAAGAAAAGCAGCTAAAGTTGTTTATGTGGCGAAGAGTTATTAGCAAGGTTTTTATAACTGTTAAAACTTTAAATTTTATGGTAGAACTAAACTTTAATCCTGGAGATTATGTTGAAATTAGATTGGCTAAAGATGAAATTAGAGGGAGATTTCTGGAAAGCAGCGATAGCAGTATTATGCTAGTGAAATTGGAGTCTGGATATAATATTGGAATTCCTAAAGAAAATATTCTTGGAGGGAAAGTTTTAAGGAGATTTAAAGAAGAAAATGAAAAGAAAATAGAGTTTAAACAAAAAGAGGGATTGAAGAATATTGGATTGGTTGTTACAGGGGGAACTATTGCTTCTAAATTGGATTCGAGGACAGGTGGAGTTAAGCCCTTGACTAGTGTTGAAGAGTTTACTAAGTTTTATCCTGAATTATTTGATATGGTTAATGTTAAACGAATTGAAGTGCCATTTATGATTGCTTCTGAATCTATGGCAAGCGAACATTGGATTAAAATTGGAGAGAGCGTAAAGAAAATGCTTGATGACAAAGAGATAGAAGGAGTTATTGTTACACACGGAACTGATTTTTTAGGATATACTGCGGCGGCCCTGTCTTTCTTTTTGAGGGATTTGAATAAACCTGTTGTGTTGACTTATAGCCAGAGAAGCATTGACAGGGCTTCAAGTGATGCTAACTTGAATTTACAATGCGCTGCTAGAATGGCTATAAGTGATTGTACAGAGGTTATGATTGTTGGGCATGCAACAATTAACGATGATTATTGTTATGCTATGCCCGGAACTAAAACAAGGAAAATGCATAGTTCTAGAAGAGATGCTTTTAAAGTTATTAATGATTCTCCTATTGCTAAAGTTTGGACAGACAGAGTTGAATTTTTTAGATCTTATAATAGGAGAGATGAAAAAAGAAAAACCGAGCTTGATGTGAATTTTAATGATAAGATTGCTTTAATCAAGTTTTATCCTGAGCAGGATTCTTCTATATTGGATTTTTATGCATTGAAATATAAGGGGATTGTTGTAGAAGCAGCTGGATTAGGGCATTTGCCTGTTAGTGAAGTAGGGTACAATTGGATTCCTAATTTGAAGAAACATATTAGGAATGGATTTATTGTTTGTGCCACAGCACAAACGATAAATGGAAGATTAGATCCTCTTGTTTATAGCAATGGCCGTGAATTAGTTGATGCTGGAGTTATCTTTTTAGAAGATATTTTAAGTGAGACGGCCTTTGTTAAATTGGGCTGGGTTTTAGGGCATCGTGGTTGGATTGGAAAAGTTAAGGAAAAAATGCTTGAGAATTTTGCTGGAGAGTTGAATAAAAGATTGAGAGTCTAGATTTATTATGGAAATGCAATGGAAAAATTCAAATAAGATTGAATATTTGCTTTCTTTACCAAAATTTCATCTCAATTTTCTTTCTATTTTGTCTAACTGCCTTTTAACTTGCTTTATTTCATGCTCTGCTTTTCTATTAACTGCGTAATCATATTCTGAACGAATTCTATCTTTTTCAGATTGCCTATTTTGAGTCATTAAAATTATTGGAGCTTGAAGAGCTGCAAGACATGAGAGAATAAGGTTCAGCATAATGAATGGTTTTTTATCCCAGGCTTCTCCAAAAATCAGCCATATGCTATTTAATGATATCCATGAAAGAAGAAAGAATAGAAAAATTAAAATAAACATCCATGAACCCATATATTTTGTTAATATATCTGCTGATATCTCCCCAAGAGTTCTTTTATGTGTTATACTTGGATGATTCTTATTATTAAGCAAGCCTCTTTTCTCCATGTTAATTAAAGGCATTTATATGTTAAAAGGCTTACGGTACTAATTAGTTATTGTTGTAACTTCTTAGGAGTATTAAATACAAAGGTTTAAAAGGGCATTTGGTTTTGATTAGATATGAAAGTTAAAGTAGATGTATTAAGCGATAAGAAAGGATCTAATCCAGGAGGATTTTGCACTATTCGTGATAGCAAGGGAAGCAGGATATTGGATGGATATTTTAAGTATTGTTTTGGGGAGTCATTGCCTAGAGGAATTCCGTTTAAAGCAGAGCACCAGCCTGTTCTAGAGGTTTTGGCTTCTTTAAAAGCCAGAGAGTTTGGACTAGTAACGCCTGATTGTTTTGTTTTGATTAATGATGGAAAAGTTAGTTTTAGTAATTTACACGATGAAAAAGATCATTCTGGCAAGAAATATTATTTTGTTTCTAAATTAGAGCCAAACCCTTCAAGTGCAGCTATAGATAGAGAATTGAACACTATAGTAGAATCTGAAAAAATTTATCTTGATAGTCTACTTTTAAGAGATTACGGAACTAGAAACAATATCCTATACAAAGAAGGAAGGGCATCTTATATTGATTTAGGCTGTTGGGGATTTGCTTGTGCTAATGAAGGATTATTAAAACAAATTATTGGAAAAAAAGAGCTAGTTTCTGATAAAGATAGGAAAAAGTTAATCCGTAGATTGGAGAAAGATAATCTTAGAAATGCCAATGGCGAGATAATTAATCTTGGAGAGTTTGCAAGGAATATTCCAGAGAGCTTTATTCCTCTACTAAACCCTAATGGAGGGTATGCTATTGCTAAGAGTTTGTTAACAAACGATGAATTGAATGCTGTGCAGGGATATTTGGCACAAAATTTAGACAGTAAAAGAGAGGCATTTAGGAAAGCTGATTTATTGGTTTAGAGATAATTTTAATAACTCCAACTTTTTTAAAGTTAGATGATAGTTGATTATGAAAAGTTAGGGGTTAAGGCTGGTCTAGAAATTCATCAGCAGTTAGATACTGGCGGAAAATTATTCTGCAGATGCCCTGCTTTTTTAAGGAGCGAAGATCCTGATTTTGTTGTAAGAAGAAAATTGCATGCTATTGCCGGTGAGACTGGAGAAGTTGATGTTGCTGTGGAATATGAAGCCTCATTAAAAAAGGAATTTGTTTATCAGGGGTATAATGATACAACTTGCTTGCTTGAATTAGATGAGGAGCCGCCACATGACTTAGATGATAGTGCTTTGGATGAGGTTTTGAAAATTGCCTTGCTTTTGAATTGCGAGATTTATCCAATTATGCAGATAATGAGAAAGACAGTTGTTGATGGGAGTAACACGAGCGGTTTTCAGAGAACTGTTTTGATTGCCCATGATGGTTGTCTAGAGCTAAGTTTTGGGAAAGTTAGAATAGCAACAGTTGCTTTGGAGGAGGATGCTGCTAGATTGATGAGCGATAAAAAAGGGAAGGAAGTTGTTTTTAGATTAGATAGATTAGGCATACCTTTAGTTGAGATTTCAACAAAAGCGGATTTGAAGACAGCTGAACAAATTAAAGAGTGCGCTTTGAAACTAGGCGAGATATTGAGAGCTTGTAAAGTTAAAAGAGGGATAGGAACTATTAGACAGGATTTAAATATTTCTATTAAAGGGCATGATAGGGTTGAAATAAAAGGGTTTCAAGATCCGAGAATTATGGTTAAGACTGTTGAATTAGAGATAGGCAGACAATTAGACAATCTGAAGAAAAAAAAGAGAGACGGAGAAGTTAGAAATGCAAAAGAAGATGCCACGACTGAATTTTTGAGGCCATTGCCTGGAGGAGCGAGAATGTATCCCGAGACTGATTTAATCTTGCTGAAGATAGGCAGAGAGAGAATTAATAGACTTAAGAAAGAATTGCCAAAATTAAGGCAAGAGATTAGAGATGAATTAAGAAAAAAAGGGTTAAGCGAAGAGATGATTAATTTAGTTTTGGATAGTGGGGAGAACTTAGAGGAATTTGAAGTTTTGCTGAATGTTTTTAATAAAAACTCTAATTTAGTTGCTAAAATGGCTGTTTTATGGAGACAGGAGTTTGCTTCTAGAAAAGGAAAGAGTTTTTTTGATATTAAGGAAATTTTGAACGAGAGAGTTTTAGAGCGCGTTTTGGAGAATGTGAGAGATGGAAAGATAAGTGAAGGAGACGTTAAGGGAATTTTATGGAATGTTGTTGAAGGCAAGAAGATTGAGGATGCTTTGAAGATTGAAAAATTAGAGGATGATGAATTGGAAGAAGAGGTTCTTAAGATTGTTAAAGAAAAACCAGGATTAAAGGCGAATGCTTATATGGGGCTTGTTATAGGAAAATTTGGGAATAAGATTGATAAGAGGAAAGCCATGGAGATTCTTAATAGAGCAGTAAAGTAATATTATTTGTATGTAGAGTTAATTGAGACTCGATCATTCAAAACTAGATCTTTCAATTTTAATAGAAAAGTTTATATATGCGTATGCGTATGCGTATGCATGGTTAAGGTAATATCTTTATCAAATGAAGCATATGAGAGATTAAAAGCTTTAAAGAGAGAAAGATCTTTTTCAGATACTGTAATTGATCTTGTTGAAGAGAAAAAAAAGAAGAAAGATATTATGGATTTTGCAGGAGCTTTTTCCGATAATGCAGAAGAATGGGAAAAAATTAAAAGAAAGATATATGAAGACAGGAAAAAAGCTAAACTGAGAGAGGTTAAATTTTGATGTATTGCTTAGACACAAACATCGTAGTTGATTTTTTAAGAGGGAATAAAAGTATTATTGAAAAAATTCAAAATATTAGCCTATATAATAATCTGTCAATAACGTGCATAAGTTTATGTGAATTATTCAAGGGGGCTTTTTTATCCTCTAAATCTGAGAAAGAACTCAGCATTATTTATTATTTCTTAGATTCTGTAAGAGTTTTAGGTCTCGATATCGACTCTTGTAAATCATTTGGAAAAGAGTATGCAAGATTAAGCAAAATTGGAAAACAAACTAAGGAATTTGATTTAATGATTGCTTGTATTGCAAAGACAAATGAGCTAGTTCTTATAACAAGAGATAAAAAAGATTTTAATGATATCGATGTTAAAATTGAAGTTTGGTGAGCTAATTCCCTAGCCAATAATCTTTCAATTTTTGAAAATTATTATTGCCCTTCATGATAGACTGCCTGATTTTAGATGTTAAATCTAACATGAAATGGATGTTATGAATTGTTGCTAATTTGCCGTATAGGTCCTTTATTTTTTTATTTTCTTTTTCTTTAGTCATTTTTTTGTAGATTTTTCTTATATCTGATCTGGAATATTTTTTACATGTTGGGCATCGGCAATTAGGATCAATAGATTTTTTGTCTTTTTTGTATATGGATTTTTGTATGTTTATTCTGAACTTATTTTTTATTTCTCCTCCTGCTTTTGGCGAGATATATAAGTTGCCATGTCTTGCGATCCTTGTCATTTCAACACAATCGAACGTGTCAATGCCTTGTTCAACACAGCAAAACAAGTCATCCACCCAGCCTATTCCAAGCATATGCCTTGGACGGTCATCTAAATGAGGAAAAATCCATCCTAGAATTTTATGCATGTCTTCTTTTGTTTTTCCTAGTGAGCCTCCAATGGCAATACCGTCAAATGGAAGAGAACTGATATATTTCGCTGATTCTTTTCTTAAATCTTTAAACCAACCACCATGAATTATTCCATAAAGGGCCTGATCTTTATTTTTATATTTTAATGATTGCTTCTCCCAGTTATGAGAGCGATGCATTGATTTTTCTATATAAGACTTATTTGAAGATGAGGAAGTGCATTCATCAAATGCCATTATGATATCTGCGCCGAGATTTGATTGTATTTGCATTGATTCTTTTGGGCCTATAAAATGCTCCTTATACGGCGGATAAATTGATTTGAACATTACTCCTCTTTTAGTTATCCTGGCGTTATTGTTTCCTCTTGGAGAGGGCGTTCTTTCTCCTGGGAAGAATCCTATCTTTTTCACTCCGATCTCTGAACCAATCCCTAGAGAAAAGGCTTGGAAACCGCCTGAATCTGTAAAAATAGGCTTATTGAATTTTATAAATTTGTGCAAGCCACCAAGATTTTTAATTTTATTATCTCCTGGATTTAGATGGAGATGGTATGTGTTTGTTAAGAGTGCCTGTGGATTTATTTTCTTTATATCTTTTGAAGTTAGAGACTTTATACTGCCTTTTGTTGCAACTGGAATTAGATAGGGAGTCTCTATATTACCATGCTTAGTCTTTATCACTCCAGCCCTAGCTCTAGACTTCTTATCCCTTGCAATAATTTTAAATTCAATAGGCGACTCAGCCATAAATATCAATCCTAAAAAAAACATATTGATAAAGGTTATGTTTTATCAATATAATAAAGTCTATAAATATCAGAAGTTTTATTAAAAAGTTTTGAAGAAATATGATAGACAAAGAACAAGCGAAAATTAAGCTAAAGGAGATTGTAGATCAATTTGCATCTGCAAATATGAATAAATTCTATAAATATATAGATTTTTAAAAAGAGTAATCGTGTGTTTAATATGGGAGAAAATGACTATCTTAATGATCCTGAAAAGAAAGCAAGACACGAGTTAATTAATCCCTTGCTTGATAAAGCAATAAGGCTGTTAAATTCGGAATGTCCGCAAAAGAGTTGTGATTGGTGTGAGGGGCGATAAAAGTGGGAGTTAAACAACCCGATTACAACCAATTAATACTTTCTTGGTATAAAAAATCAACCGAAGAAGATTATTTTTCTAAATTTATTTTTCTTTATTTAGCTTTTAATGCATCATTAAGAAAAAAGTTTTTTGTCAATTCTAAAACAGATAGAGAGGCTATAGATTCATTAAAGAAGGCAGATAAAATTAAAGAGACTTATTTTAATTTTATTAAAATGGATCGTGAAATAATTGTTTCTCTTGAAAGTATAATTAGAGAATTACAGAAAGAGCCCTTACAAAATATTAGCAAGAATAATGGAAAATTAATTAAAATAGCTATTAATAATATTCAGGATTGGCCAAATTTAATTGAATTTGTTTATACAGTTAGAAATAATTTGTTCCATGGTACAAAAAATCCAGAAGAATTGAGAGATTGAAGTATGGTTTATTACGCTTATAAATTGTTAAAACCTTTAGTAGAAATAATGATTTCTCATGAAGCATTTCATTTGGATATAGAAGGTCATGATTTAAAAAAGATTAAAGAAATGATTGAGAATCAAAAAGATTAAGCAATGAGGGCTAAGCTCTCAAGCTTAAAAGTTGCCCTTAACCGCAACTTTTAAGAATGCCAGTTTTCTTGATGTTTCATGGATCTATCAAAACTAAACAAAGAAAGAAAATACGTTTCTAATGTTAATATAAAAGATGAAGGTAAAAATGTTACAATAGCTGGTTGGGTTTATGATGACCGCGCTTTAGGCAAGATAAGATTTATTGTTTTGAGAGATTTTAGCGGTGAGATTCAGGTTACTGGAATAAAAGGAGAAACCAATGAGGATGTATTTAAATCAATGGCGAATATTCCAAGAGAAAGCGTAGTTGTTGTTAAAGGAATTATTAAGAAGAGCAGTAAGGCCCCTGGAGGGAGAGAGATACTTCCCTTGGAGATTCATTTGCTGAATAAGGCGGAGCACCCATTGCCCATAGATGTTTCTGATTTTTCAAAAACAGAGCTGCCGAAAAGATTAGATTATAGATTTCTAGATTTTCATAGAAAAAAAACACAAGCAATATTTAGAATACAGGGGACTATTTCAGAAGCTTTTAGAGAACATTTTTTTAATAAAGGTTTTATTGAAATGCAGCCTCCTTGCATTATTGGGGCTGCATCTGAAGGAGGCACTGATTTGTTTGAAGTTAAATATTTTGAAAAAAAAGGTTTTTTGGCTCAAAGCCCCCAGTTATATAAACAGATGATTGCTTGTTCAATGGAAAAGACATTTATGATCACCCCTGTTTGGAGGGCTGAAAAACATAATACTATAAGACATATTAATGAAATTAGACAAATGGATATTGAAGCTGCTTTTCTTGGGCAGATGGACATAATGAAACATTTGGAAGAAGCTGTTAAGGATATTGTAAAGCGGGTTATATATAAGAACAAAAAAGAGATAGAATTACTTAAATTAAAGCTGAAAATACCTGGTTCGAAATACATTAGTTATGATGAAACAATAGATTTGCTGAAAAAAAAAGGCATTAAAATAGTTTTTGAGGATGATTTGCCCCCTGAAGCTGAAAAGAAATTAGGGGAGCTTTATCCGGATACTATTATTTTTGTACATTCATGGCCTTGTTCTTTAAAGCCATTTTATATTATGCCTAAAGATGGAAATAAAAATGCAAAATATTCTGAAGGATTCGATGCTATTTACAGAGGTCTTGAAATATCGTCAGGCGGACAGAGAATTCATATTCCTGATTTATTGATTGATAAGTTAAAGAGCAAGGATTTAAACCCCAAGAATTTTGAGGATTACATAAATAGCTTTAGGTATGGTGCGCCCCCACATAGCGGCTGGAGCATAGGTCTTGAGAGATTGACTATATTGATTTGCGGAGAAGAGAATATTAGAGAAGGAACAATGTTCCCTAGAGACAGAGAACGATTAACGCCTTAATTATTCGAATTTATTTTTTCAGAGTATGAAACTAACCATTCTTTTGCTTCATAATCATATAGAATTTTTGGCTTTATGTTAAAAGCATGATTAAAGTTATAGACCTCATAAAAATCTTCTATTTTGTCTGATTTCTGTTTTGCCATCAGATCAAACTCTATAAGGTAAAAAACAATATTGCCTATATCGTTTGTAGTTTTCACTCCCCATTCATTTAAGACTGTTCTAGCAAGACAGCCGAATTTGTTTATCGTATATGATTTAAATCCCTCAGTTAATTCTCTAGCACTAACTTGCTCGGATTTGCTTTTTTTAGCTATATTTTTTTCTGTATAATCCAATACTTCGTAGATATAGCTATATGCCTCACTGTCATATTCTTTATGCTTTTTTAATAATCTATTAAATTTTTCTCTTGGTTTTAGCATTTTAATAGATTTAGTAGTGAAGTTTTAAAATCTTTCGATTTCTTTGGCTATGTTTTTAGGTTTTTCACTGATTTTTACTGAATAATTAAATTTATTAATATAGAAATTTTTCATTGTTGATGTTAAGTGTAAAGGAAAAGATAGGGAACTATGTAAAAGTTATACTGAATAACTTTGTTAAATCATTAGAGGCTGTTAAAGATGCAAAGATAATTAAAGATACTAAAATTGCATATAGGAATGAATTTAAAGGGCAGGGCTGTAATATTGAATTTAGGAATATCATGTTTGAAAATGCACCAAAAAGAGATGACGACTGTATAATTTCGGAAACAAAAAAATGGCGGCAAAAGTAAAAAAAATTAAACTAGACAAGGAATTATTAAGAGACTTAGAAGAACTTAGCGAGGAAGAGTTGAATTATATACTGAAATCTCTTGGATTTTCAATTGAAGATGCGAAAGGAAATATTCTTAAAGCTGAAAAGAAGATTGAGGCGCTAGTTAACTTAGGGGATAAGAAGATTAGAGAGTTATTGAAAGAGACTGGCAGTAAAAGAAGCAGAGGGAAAAATAAAAATATAAAAGACAATAGGAAGCATAGAAAAAAGCCACTAGAGAAAGGAAATAATAATGAAGATGGTTCAGATGAAGCTGATATTGCGGGCGGTGAAAATGAAAAAGAGCTTGACATTGATATTGGGAATGCAGAGGAAGAAGTTAAGAAATTAAAGAATGTTATAATTGGAGAAGATGCCGTTATTGATAAAATTGAGATTAAGGCATCCAAGCCAGTAGGAAAGTTAAAAAAAGGAGATAAGTTAAGGGTTGATGGAGTTGAGTTTAGTGTTGATGCACATTATGTTTTAATTGATCATGGCAAAACAAAAGAGATGACTATTGAAATTTTTGACCCTAAAATAGATAAAGATTATCAATTGAGATATTTTTCTGATAACTTGGAAAATAGCATGGAGTTTTATGAATTGCAGGAAATTGTTTATGTTAGAAGGCCGATTAAGAAAGTTGAGTGGTAATTTTATTGGCTCTCTTTAAAAAATTCATTAATAAAATGTTCTCTAGCTTGCGAGAAATTATAACCCAATCTTGATAAATACCATGTTAATATGCCATAGTATGATCTGCCATTTTCCTGCTTGTTATTTTTAAAATCTCTCTGGAAAAGTTCATTGGGAGACTTTTTTGCTTTAGCTAGAAGTTCATTAAGCTTCTTTTTTCTTAATTGCTTACTATCATAAATACTAGGATAAAGTTTGCTTAGCCTTACTTTTCTTAGCCATATGCCTGCTGTTTTTGGATGCACACCATAAAGACCCGCTATTTTTTCTCTATTCATGCTTCTCTCTATAATATTCTTAATTTCTTTCTGCTTGGTTTTCTTCTACAGGTTTTCTAAGAAAATTATAGTAATAGTCCAATACCCTTTTAGGGGGCCTTTTAGGAGATTTTATAATATAATCCTCAAGAGTTCTGACTTGGATATTGCAGAATTTAAGCCATTTATAAAATGTTTTACTCCTTATTTCAAGCTCTCTTGCAAGCTTTTTTCCAGAGATATGCCTATGATTATATTTTCTTAAAAGATAATCTTCAATTCTTTCACCTATTTTATCTTCTATTTTAAGCATTAATCTGGTTTTTTCCACTTTATATGGTACGTATCATTATTTAAAAGGATTTTTCTTTTTTATCCTAAAAGAAATATTTTTTGATTATTCTATGAATTCTAGTTTTCCATTGACAATTCTTCTATAAAAACAAGATTTTCTTGTTTTTCCCTCGGCATTTTTTGTATGGCATGTTCCATGCCCGAGACTTTTAATTAAATAAATAATAGAATCTTGGTCACAGTCAATTCTTATTTCAATTATTTTTAGCAAGTCTCCGGAAGTTTTTCCTTTTGTCCAAAGTTCTTTTCTTTTTCTACTCCAGAAAGTTGCATATCCTGTTTTTACAGCTTCATCCAACGCTAGCTGGTTTACATATCCTTGCATATATATCTCTTTTGTTCTATAATCTTGGGCTATGGCTGGCACCAGGTTTGTTTTTTTATCAAATTGTATATTTAATTCAAGTGTTTCCTCTATGCTCTCTTTTCTCATACGATTTTTGTTTTGGTATAGTTTATAAAGTTTAGCTTTTTAGTTTTTCTATGAGAGCAGATAAAATAAAAAAAGAAATAATAAAAAGTATCGGAATAGCAGAGGAGAAAGCAGAAGATTTAATAAAAAAGCGAGAAAAAAGAATAGTTAAATTAATAAATGAAAGTGAAAAGAAGGCGGAAGAATTTTTGTCTGATTATAGAAGATCTGATAAAACTGAAAATAAAAAAGAAAAAGTTTTAGAGAGAAAAATTAGATATTATTTAGATAAGATAAAAAGAGAGGATGGCGAAATTAATGCATTTTTGCATTTGAATGAGAATGCGATTAATGAAGCTAGAATAATTGATAACAAACAAAAAAAAGGAAGACTTTATGGGAAAGTTATTGCTGTTAAGAGTAATATCAATGTTAAAGGAATGATTTGCAATTGCGCTTCTAAAACTTTAGAAAATTACTGCGCACCTTATGATGCTACTGTTATTGATAAGATTAGAAAAGAAGATGGATTAATTATTGGAATGACAAATATGGATGAATTTGGATCAGGATCAAGCGGAGAGAATAGTGCTTTTGGGGCAACTATAAATCCTTCGGCAAAAGAAAGAATTGCCGGAGGATCTAGCAGTGGAAGTGCGGCTGCTGTTGCAGCTGGATTTTGTGATATTTCTCTTGGAAGCGATACAGGAGGAAGCATAAGAAATCCTGCCTCTCATTGTGGAATAATAGGAGTAAAGCCGTCTTATGGCAGGGTTTCTAGATATGGATTGATTGATTTGAGTATGAGCTTGGATCAGATAGGAGTTTTCGCAAAGAGTTGCGAAGATGCTGCTCTTGTTCTTGATGTTATTAAAGGTAAAGATGAAAGAGATACTTCAACATTTGAAGCAGGAAAAATAGAATTAAAAAAAGTTGGGAAATTAAATGTGGGAATTGTTAATGTTAAAGGAGTTGACGAGAAAATAAAGAGTTTAATAAGTAAGAAAGTTGAATTTATGAAGAATAGATTGAAGTGGGATTTTAAGGAAGTTGAGATCAGGCATATTGATTTGGCTGTTCAAACTTATTATCCTTTGGTATATGTTGAATTTTTTTCTGCAACGAGGAGATTTGACGGGAGAAAATATGGCAAGAAGATAGAAGATAATTGCGGGAAGGAGGTTTTGAGAAGGATTTTAGGAGGAAGCGAGATTACTAAGGCAGAATATAGAGGAGCTCATTATAGGAAAGCACTTCATGTTAAAGAGACTATTAAAAGAGAATTTGAGGAAGTTTTGAAGAATATTGATTGTTTAATTATGCCTGCTTTTCCCATGCTGCCATGGAAAATAGGAGAGGGAGCTAAAATGAAGCCTGAAGAAGTTTATGCTGCAGATGCTTTGACTATTCCTGCAAATTTGGCAGAAATTTGCGCTCTTTCAATTCCTGCTGGAAAGGTAGATGAAATCCCAGTTGGTATGCAGGTTATGTGCGCCAAAGGAGAAGAGGGGAAGATGTTAGGTATTGCTAGAGAGATTGAGAAATTGTGATGATAAAATGTTATATTGCTTTATATTAAATAATAAGTTAAAGAAAAAATTGGAAAGTTATTTTCTTTATGTTTAGTTTTTTTATTAGTTCTAGCTGTTTTCTAGAACTTAATTGTGTTATCGAGGTAACCTTATTTTGGGATAAAACAAATCAAAAGCTGAACAGAAAAGTTTTAATATGAGTGCTAATATAAGTACATATGGCAAGCATTAATATTTCATTGAGAAAGGAAGCATATGAGTTCTTGATGTCTTTAAAGAATCAAGATAAAAGTTTTTCTGATGTTATTTTAGAATTTAAAGAAAGGAAAAGTAATAATGGAAGAATATTAGCACTTTTTGAGGAAGAAAGAGACTTAACTGGAATAGATTGGAAAGAGAAGGAAAAAAGGATTAAATCATTTAAGGATTCTTTTAATAAGAAAATTAAAGAGATTAGAAAATACATGAGATAGAAATAGGAGAATATGATAATACTAGATACAACTGCTTTGATAGATATTTATAAAAAAGATGCTAATTTGCAAAATTTACTTAAAAATATTAAAGGAGATTTCGCTACTACAATTATAAACTATCAGGAAATATTTTTTGGTTTAAATCCTAAAGATAAAAAATACCATGAGGAACTTAATTTTTATGAAAAACTGTTTGATGATTTAACTTTAATTAGTATTGATAAGAATTCTGTTAAGAAGGCTAGTTCTTTATTTTTGGGGTTGAGTGATAAAGGATTAATTATCGAAGAATCGGATTGTTTAATCGCTGGAATGTGTTTAACTCATAATATTGGCAAGATAATTACAAGAAACATCAGGCATTTTGGGAGAATTAAGGATATTGAAGTAATTGGATATTGAATATTTATTATATGATAAAAGTAAAAGATTAAAGTGTGCAATACATAAACATCATGCTTTGAGATTGCATCGAGATTTGAGATTTGAATGGAAAGAGGTTGCTAAGTCATGGGTGATTCCGAAAAAGCCTTCTGGAAATGAAGGGATTAAAAGATTCTTACTGCGCGATATACTATTAAACCATCTGCGTCGATTTTAGAGGAAAACATAGTATAATTAACTTTAAAAGTTTTGATTTGTAGAAGTGTATATGGAAATTAGCGATATAAAACTCGAGTTTTTGGGGCATTCTGGTTTTTCAATATCTAATGGAAATGGAAAAAGAATTGTTATAGACCCTTATAATGTATCAGATGCAGTTGGAAAAGCAGATTATATTTTGATTACACATAGCCACTATGATCATTGCAGCATAAAGGATATTACTAAATTAGCTAAAAAGGGAACTGTAATAGTGGTTTCTCCTGATTGTCAGAGCAAGATAACTAAGATTGAAGGAGTTGAAATGCAGATAATTGAAACATGGGATAAACTTGATTTTGGAGATGTGAAGATCGAGGCAGTTTCTGCATATAATATTAATAAGGAATTTCACCCGAAAAACGAGGGCTGGCTAGGATATCTGATTAAAATTAACAATGTAATTGTTTATCATGCTGGAGATAGCGATAAAATTCCTGAGATGGAAAAGTTAACTGGTTATGGAAAACATGGCAACGAATTCGTTGTTCTTCTTCCTGTTTCCGGTAAATACGTGATGGACGCTAATGAGGCTTTTGAAGTTGTTCAGATGCTTAAGCCCCACTTGGCGATACCAATGCATTACGGCGCAGGTGTTGCAGGAACTATAGAAGATGCAAAAAAGTTTGTTAATTTATGCAGTGAGAATGGTATCCGTGCGGAGATTTTAGATAAAGTTTGAATATATTGTTTTTTTAATTGTTTATGATCTATGAAAATATAATAAATAATGCAATTATAATCGGTTTTTAGCTAGGATTAGATAAACAAAGAGAAGATTTAATAAATTTGTTGCTGTTGTAATATAATGAGGAAAACATTAGAGGGCGCTTTGGTAGGATTTGTAATTTTTTGTTCTGGATGCTGCTTTAGTTTAGATAGAAATTTTAGAAATTATGAAATTAAAGAATGTTACGTTTTTGATCCTAATGATCTTGAGAGAAATTATTATGTTGAACCTATTTTTGCTATAAAATTTTATTTTAAGGATAAAAATAAAGCAGAATATGGGAAGTTTGGAGCAAATAATTAATATTTTGAATTATATGTATATCTAAGAATTGTCTTTTTTGTTATACATTCTAGAATAGTCAAATATTTAAAGTAGTTCATTTAATATTTTTAATGGTTATATTAAAAGTTGAAAGGAGGGTTCTGAAATGGTACTAGATTTTGCAAAAGAGGCTTTGCAACATGCGGAAACACACAGCATTAATTTTGACGAATTACGTGCTGGAAAAGCCAATATAAAGGTTTTTGGTGTTGGAGGCGCAGGATGCAATGCTGTTACATGGTTATTTAACAAGGGGATAAATGGAGCAACTATCTATGGAGTAAATACTGACGCACTTCATTTGAGCATTACAAAATCAGATGAAAAAATTCTAATAGGTAAAGAATTAACAAGAGGACTTGGTTGCGGAGGGTTTCCGCAAAGAGGAAGAGAGGCTGCTAAAGAGTCTCTTTCTGAATTGAAAAGGTCCGCCAGTGGAGCTGATATGGTATTTATTAATGTTGGCTTGGGCGGAGGAACTGGAACAGGGGCTGCTCCAGTTATTGCACAATTGGCTAAAGAATCTGGAGCAGTTGTAATTGCAGTTGCTACTATGCCATTTGACTGTGAAAAAGCCAGGCAGGAAAAAGCGGAATTTGGATTGCAAGAACTAACTGAAGTTGTTGATACAGCTATATTGATTGATAATAATAGGTTAGTTGATATCGCAGGAAATTTGCCTATGGAGCAAGCTTTTGCAGTTGCGAACGAATTAGTAAGTACAATGATTAAAGGTATTGTGGAGACAATTACTTTGCCATCATTGATTAACTTAGATTATGCGGACGTATCTGCAATTATGAAGAACGGCGATGTTGCAGTTATTGGCGTTGGTGAAAGCGATACTACTGCTAGAGTTGATGAGGCAGTGCGACAGGCATTGACACATCCTCTTTTAGATGTAGATTATAAAGGAGCTACAGGAGCGTTGATTCATATTACTTGCGGACCGGATTTTAAATTAGAAGAGTTCGCAGGAGTTGGAGAATTAGTCACTGAAAATATAAGCGTCGATGCTACAGTAATTATAGGAGCACGTGTTAATAGAGAATTTGCCAATAAAGTGCGAGTTATTACTATTATGACAGGTGTGAAATCGCCTTATGTTCTTGGCAGGCACGCAGAGGAGAGAGCAATTTCCACAAAACCTCAAATGTCCGACTTAGGCATAGAGTTTTATAATTAATTTTCTTTAAAGAAGGTTTGTTTTTTTCTTCTTTTTTATTTTTCTTTTAGATAAGTTTAATATGTTTGTTTTGTATTTTTTAATATGACTATAAGAAAATTTGAAGCAGAGGATAGAATTAAGCTTATTAGATTAATTGAGGATATTTTAATTGAAATATTCAAGGTTAAACCTAAAAAAGTTGGATTAGAAAGTGGATTTTTTAGAGATAAGGGCGTTTTATATGTTGCTGAAGAGGAAGATCAGATAATTGGATGTGTGGGCATTATAAAGCAAAGGGGCAAGGTTGCAAGACTTAAAAAAATGTACATAACTAAATCTTATAGAGGAATTGGACTAGCTCAAAGTCTTTATAATAAGGTTCAAACTTTTTCTAGAAAAGAGGGATATAAAAAGATAATTCTCTCTACTACTCCTCAAATGAAAGGAGCGATCTCTTTTTATGAGAGAAATGGGTTTGTTAGATATGGATTTAATAAAACTAAAAATCAAATATTTTTTATGAAGAAAATTTAGAGATTGTTTTTCTTCTTTTTTATTTTTTTAATCTTGTTTTTTGAAACCTATAAACGAAGGAGATTTTTCCTTCACTCCATTTCTTTCTGATTTTTTGTAGAGGACTTGTCTTACATCTTCTAGCAATAATTCTGGAGTAATTGCTTTGTTTATTTGTAAGTCTGATATATCTGTTCCTGCTCTTAGAGCATCTAATAAAGTTGAATATCCTTTTTCTCTAAGTAATTTTGCTCTAATGTATCCCCTATAGTTTCTACAGAATTCTTCAACAAAAGCCCCTTGTTCTGCTGGAGTTTGTTCAGCTAAAGCATATAAATGTTCTTGGGCAAGATTACTTGAAAGATCGTATTTCTTAATAAAATGCTGCCAAAGCCTCATTCTTTCTTCTTTCTGCGGATAATCTATTAGGAAGCTTGTTAATCTCCCTTCTCTTGTTAATGCGTCTTCAAATGATTCTGGCAGAAGGTTTGTTGATACTGATAGAACTAATTACAATTATATCGTCTAATAATTGCGGATTTAGAATTACTTCATCTAAAGGCCGTAAAATATATTCTCTTCTATCTTTATCTGAAGAATGTTTTATTTTAGGCTTCTTAGGTTTTTGAATTGTTTTTTGAAGTGTAGGCGTTGGTATTTTCCATGGGCCTATATCTAGAATTTTTGAATAGTCAATAATGTCTTCCATTTTAGGAAAATTGGTAATATACTTACTAAGAGCATATTTTTCTTTTTCTTTCTTTGGTATAAGATTCATTAAAAATTAGAGTTTATAAACTTTTCTATTGTTACTATTATTTAGTAATATTAAATCTCTTCTTTTGGAGGGAGATCTGTGGATTCTGTAAGAAAATTAGGGCGTTTGCTATTTTCCCAGGATTCCCAGTAAACTACGTTTTCTAGAGATTTCTTTCTTTGTTTTTTACTTTCAGTTTTTTTATCTTCATAGCCAATTGGAATTATTGCTTCTATTTGTATATGCTGGGGGATTTCCAAGGATTCTTTTAAAAGTTCATCTGAATATGATCCTACCCAGCAGGCTGATAGCCCTAAATCAACGAGTTTTAATAGGATTATTTGGGTAGCTGCCCCGGCCTGTTGCCTTGAATAAACTCTGCCTCGCTCACCATAAAGGTTTTCTAAATGCGTATCGTCCGAGCAGACCAATATTAAAAGACTTGATTCAGCAATCCATGGCTGATCTGCTATTTTTGCAATTTTTTTTATTTTTTCTGCATTTTCTATAATAAGAAATTTTAGATTATTATGATTGCCTGCAAATGGAGATTGGTTTGCTGCTTCAATAGCGTCTAATGCAACTTTCCAGCCCACCTTTTTTTTTGCAAAATTCCTTACAGACTTTCTTTTTCTTATTACAGAGTCAAATTCCATTTTTATATCAGGAGAGGAGAATATAAAAATCTATGTTATTATTTCGCCACCCGCCATTAATTTATTTCTTTTATAGAGAGCAACATACTGGCCTTCTGCGATCTGCTCTTGAGGTTTATAAAATTGGAAATAATATGCCTTGTTTTTTTTAATTAGCCTACCATTATTTAATTTACCGAGATGCCTTATTCTTGCTTTTAATAATCTCGGAATTTTTTCATTTGGATTTATTTGATGCAGATTTTTCAATTTTATTTTTTGCTTCTTTAACATCGCGGAATTTTTTGGAACCGCTATGATTGTGTTATTTCTTATGTTCTTTTTTGCTATGTAGAGTTTTTCGTTTATTTTTTTTATTATTTGCATTCCTATTCTTTCACCTATTCTTTGCCCTATTGTAAAATATTGTATTCCTGGATGCTTACCTATTATATTATTTTTTATATCTATGATTTCCCCTATTTTATTAGGGATCTTATTTTCTAGAAATGATTTCATATTAACTTTTCCTACGAAACAGATTCCTGAAGTGCTTTTTTTATCCCAGTTTGGGAACTTGTTTTTTCTTGCAATTTCTCTAACTTGTGATTTTTTTAGATTTCCTACTGGGAATAGTGTATGAGATAAATCATTTTGTGAGAGTTCAGAAAGGAAATATGACTGGTCTTTTGATTTGTCTTTTCCTGCTAGAAGTTGATATCCTGTCTTTGTTTTTTTAATTCTGGCATAATGGCCTGTTGCTATATAATCTGCTTTTAATTCCTCGGCTTTTTTCCAAAGGATTGGAAATTTTATTAATTTATTACAAAGAATGTCAGGGTTTGGAGTTAACCCTTTTGCGTAGGAGTCATGCATTGGTTGAATTACTTTTGATTTGTATTCTTTTTCTGAATCTATAAAAATGAGTGGAATATTTAGAATGACTGCTATTTTCTGCGCCGTTTTTTTGTCTTCTAGATAACTGCATTCTCCTGTATAGGGGTTTTTTGCATCGGAGAAATTTTTCATGAATGCCCCTATAACTTTGTAGCCCTGTTTTTTTAGAAGAAACGCGGCTATGCTTGAATCTACTCCTCCTGACAAGCCTAAAAGTACTGTTTTTTGTTTTGCTTTAGGATTTTTCATTTTCATATTTATTCGACTGATAGAATGTTTAAAAATGTTGAGATTATGGCCCCATATTGTATTGGGATATGATGAAAAAAGACCTTCTAGGAGAGATTATACCTCATTTTTAAATAGATTTAGCTCTGGATTAGAAGATTTGAATGAAGAGGGAATTAGCTTAATGATATATAGGTCATATGTAAGACAAGATTGTAAATTTGGTAGAAGTGATATTGATGCGTTGCTTATTTTGCCTGGAGAGATTGTTATTGATAAAGAAATTTTGAATAGGACATATAGTGTTTTTGTGGAAGCAAAAAAAGGCAATACAGTTCCTTTTCAAGTGACTGTTAGTGATTTAAGAACAATGCAAGAGGGAACATTCAATACTTATCAACCTAATTTTAAGGAGTATTTCGATAGTGAGGGAGAGGTTGTTGTAGGAAAAGATTTTAGGTCTAGCTTTAATTTTCAACTTCCTAGATTTTCAGATCAAGATCCTTTAAGATTTAATTTGAGAAAATCTAGAATAGGATTATTTTTTTCTGAATATGATAAGCAGAATAATTATCTGAGATTTTTGGAGAAATTTAGTAAAAGCTTGAATGCTGTAAGTAGAGGTTCTAAGCAAGTTTTGCATTTGATGGATAGAACTGTTAGAAAAAGTAGATTTTCTGCTTTAGAGGAATTAGCAAATGTTTTTCTTGAGATTGATTTAGAACCATTAATGGAGATAAAGAGATTATATGACTATTTTAATGTATTTGATAATCTTTATAAAAATCCTAAGGAATTGATTATTATTTGGGAGGAAAGTGTTAGTTTCTTTGAATCTTTGATTAAAGGGTATTTGGATAGGAAGAAAGTTTAGAAATATTTATAAACATTTTTTATTATGAAATATAACTATGGAGAGAGTAAATACTGGCGGAATGATGAGCTTTGATTATTCAAAAGCTGAAAAATCAAAATTGAACAAAGAACAAAGAGAAGATATAGATAAGGGTTATGAAGAATATTATGACAGGAAAGATAGAGAAAAGAGAAAGAAGTTTTTCATTATTTTACTAATTATCATTTTAATTATTGCAGGAATTTTAGCATGGATAATTTGAACCTTTTAATGTAACGACCTCGGGAGGACTCGAACCTCCGACCCCATGGTTGCTGTAATTTTTAATTTATTTTAACAGCCATGTGCTCTACCAGCTGAGCTACGAGGTCTTAGAAATGGAAGATAAAAGGGTTTTATAAACGTTGTTGTTAATTGTTAATTGAATTATTTCAACTTTCTTTTTCTATTAATCTTTTCCAAATAGCGGTACGTATTTGCTTCTTTTGTGCCGCGGATTAGATTAGATATTCCTGTAATTGTGTTTTCTATTGATTCTGCCTCTCCGATTATGCCCATTTCATTCCCTTTAATGACTATTTCACAATTAGAAATATTTTCAAGTGTTCTTTTTGTTTTTCCTTTTGATCCAATAACGCGCGCTCTTACCTCCTCTAGATTTTTTTTCCTTGTTATATTTTTTATATTTAGGACTCTGAATATTTTTGATTCTTCTTTCAAAGAGAGTGCCTTTTTTGCTGAAAATCCGATATTTATCGCATCCAAAACTAGTGAAGCTTCATATTCTTCTAATGAAGGCCCTTCAAAGATTACTTTTCTCCTAATGATTTTCATATTTATATTAAGCTTTTCTTCTAAGAGGGCTTTATTCTTTCTAACTTCTGATGTTTTATCAAAAATTATTGTTTGCATATAATATCTAGAAAATCGATGTTTTTTAAAGTTTGGTTTTGTTTTATCTAGATAGAAGAGGAGGTTTATTAATAGGGATTGTAATCGCTGTTATAGCCTGGATTTGTTTTTGGTTTTCCTTGCCAAAGGACTTTTTCTTTGTTCTATAATATCTTATCGATTTCTACTATACTTCTATTAAAGCGGGCTGATATAAAAAATTATCTTATAATAAGATCAATGCAAAAGGAACGTTATCAATCATTGCTACATCTTTTTTTGTTATTATTCCTGCTTCTATAGTTGCTTGAATTGATTTTTTTCCTATGATGTTGAAAGTAGCGTCTTCATCTGATTCCTTTTTTAGGATTTTTATTGCTTCTTCTTTCGTTATTTTTCTGTCTTTATAGAAATTCTCTCTGCAATTTAATATTCTTTTTCCTTCTTCAAATATTTTGCCTGTTAAATCAGCATCGCACAAAGCCACAACGTTTCTATAGGATCTATGTATTTTTATATACATTATTAAAATCTCCTGCGGTTTTTGATGAGTTCAACAACCAACTTTTTATAGACCATATTTGACCGGGGATTTCGCGCCGCAAGCAAGGCAGTGTTTAAACTTAATTCCTTTTTCAGATATTATTTCTGTGTCTGGCTTTGTGCAAACCGGACAGATAACAAATTCTTTTGTGTATAATTCAATTTTTTCATTTACTTTTTGTGAATTTAATTTTGTGTTTAATATTAAACGGTCGTTTTCTATTTTTCCTGCAGCAGCCAACTCTTTTTGGAGGAATTTTGCTAGTTGATCCAAAGGACGCCTTATATAGGAAGAAATCTGGGAGATATTTGTGATTATTGTATTTTTACCTGCAACCTGACCTTGGACTTTTGGAATTTCAAACCTTTCTGAGTTTTTACTGACTACCTTTACCTTTTGATACGCCTTTTTTAAAAGTTCTTCGTAACTTTCCATTGAATTTTTAGATGAGAGAAGTTTAAAAAGATGTTGGAGAACGATTTATATGATAATTTATACAAATATTTTTAATATAAAGATAATTTGTTATTTCATGAAAGACTTCGAAGAAAATCAATATTTTTATCTTCCAAAAGAAAAATTGCCTAGTTTGGTTTTGGCTGTTAAAGATAAATATGATTTTAAAGAAGGGAGAGAATGGGTTCCAATTAAACATTAAACTGCGGGAAATGCATGCAATCATCATTGTATGACGGGGAGTATTTTAAATCCTAGAGAAAATACTCTAAAAGTAATGCGTGAAATTAGCGATTCTTGGCATGAATCTAATTCTGGGGCTTTTGGAGTAGTGCTCGATGAAATCATAAGATATAGGGCACAATTGAGATAGCTATTAGGGGCAGACTGTAATTTTTCTTATAGGGATTTTGCAGAGGCGATTTATCCAATAGATTGCTCTGTTGGCAATATAAGAAAAATAGCTTTAGATGAAGTTCCAGATAGATTAGATGACTTTATATCTTGGAAAAATGAATCTGATTGGATAGCGGGGAGTTTTGGAAGATGGAATCTTTACATTCTTGGAGAAAATTCAGATTAAATTTGAAGTCAAAGAAGGATTTAAATACATTAGCTTATTTATTTTTCTATGATAAAGTTTAAGAATATTGTTCTTGGAATTGGGATTGTTATAGTCTATGCTTTGGTATTATGGCAGGGAATTGAAGCATTTTATCCTTCACCGCAATATGATGATTTTTGCACTGCTGGAAGGTTCGAGGCTTATTATCCTAAAACTTTGCCTGCTGGTGAAAGCTGTAATTATTCTCAAGAGTTGAGAGATGCTGAATCTAAATGCTATGCTGAAAAGGGGAATCCAATATATGATTATGATGATAAAGGATGCTATGTATCTGTAAAAGCATGCGATTATTGCCAGAGAGATTTTGAAGAGGCTGATAAGGCGCATGCTAAAGTTGTGTTTGTTATCGCAGTAATAATGGGTATTATTACTTTAATCGTTGGATATAGTTTGCTAAGCACAGAGCCTGTTGGAAGCGCTTTAATAGGAAGCGGAATATGGGCTATATTCTGGGGTGCTGTGATAAATTGGAGAAATTTTAGCAGTATTTGGAGATTTTTGCTTCTATTGGCTGCTTTAATAATTATAGTATGGTTTGCTTTGAGGCTCAATAGACCCAATAAGAAAAATTTATGGCAAAAGTTGGGTATTAGGAAATAGATTTAACTAGTTTGAATTTTATGTGATTTAATGAATTATGCTGAAGACTTTGAAAGAAAGTACGGTTTGTCTTTAGATTATAAAGAGAGCAGAATTGATAAGCTGTTTAAATTATTTTATCAGGGAGCAGTTTGTTATTTTTTATTTGAAATTCCAGGATGCATTAATGGAATAAGAAATAATTTAATTTTAGACAGTGATAAGAAATACATTTCTATTGAGGAGGCTAGAATGGATCTGGAAATAGAAAAGAAAAAACTGGGTCTGGAGAATTTAAAAATTGACTTGGAATTTCTCAATTCTGCTGAATACATAGCTAATGCCGAAGGATCTTTGGAGAACGGTTTTAAAATAGGTTTAGGCAGCGTCAGAAATAGGCAAGGTTTGGGGCATGAATTATACCATATATAAACATTTTAATCGTGTTGTGGAGAACAAGAGAGAAGGAATTATTGACTGGCTTTTTTGTGTTGAAGAATGGCAGGCTACAAGCTATGCTGTTAATGATTTTTAATATAGTAATCTTAATATAATAGAGATTTTTTGTATTTTATATGTTTTATAAAGAAGATATAAAGAGATTTTATAACGAAAATGCTGAAAAATATGCGAGTAGAAGGAGAATTATTTAGTTGATTATATTTTAGACGATGCTAAATTGTTTATTGCAAATTTGAGAGGCGAACGTGTTTTAGATATTGGATGTGGAACGGGTAGAGACGCTTTATTTTTTAAAAATAAAGGTTTGAAACCAAAATGTATTGATATTTCTTTAAAGATGGTAGAATTGTGCAAAAATAAAAGATTGGATGCTATTATTATGGACGTAGAAAATTTAGCTTTTGATAAAGAATCTTTTCATGGAATTTGGGCATATACTTTTTTATTATATATGCCTAAATTAAATTTTTATTTGGTTTTAGATGAAATAACTGAATTAATAAAAGAAGAAGGCATTTTTTATATTGGTATGAAGGAAGGAGATTTTGAAGGATGGATTAATGATGAAAGATATTTTGGAAAAAAAAGATTTTTTTCTCTTTATAACTATGAAGAGCTTAGAAAGGGTTTAGAAAGAAATTTTAATATTATTCATACATCAGAAGTTAAAGAGAAAAGACATGTTTATTTAAATTATCTGTGCAAAAAATTATCCTAAATACCTTAATTTCCCCGGGCGAGGCTCATAGACTTTGCCGTCTTCCAGTAATTTTTTAATTTCTTGGTTTATTATATCTGGGGATTCTTTTAGATCAAGTATTAATTTTTCAATTTCTACCCCGTTGTTTTTTTCTTCTTCTTTTACTGTCTGCATGATTTTATCCTTCAGTTGAAGAAGAATATTTTTATCAATTGACTTTGGCTCTTCTGCTTCTAGTTCAAGTTTTCTGATTAAAAGAAAGGCAGGGTCTTTTTTCTTTATTATTTCTGGAGAAACATAAATTTCATCTTTCCAATGTCTTAGCAAGCCAATTAATAAGATACTGTCGCCTTGATTAAGATTGGAAAATTTCTCCACTTCTTCACCGAATGCTTTCATTCTAATTTGCCCTGTTGCGTCATCCAATGTTATTGAGCCATATCTTTTTTCGCCTTCTTGAAGAAATTTATCTACAACATTGGCGATTATGTTAATTCTTAAAACATTTTTATTATTTATATCAAGATATTTTAACTTCTCATTTTCTAGTATAGGTTTGCCTGATAAAATGCTTCCAATTCTGTATTTAAATGCAATATGTCTTTTGAATTGCTCAGCATTTATATTTGATGTGACTGATTGTGAGACTATTTCCTCTTTTTGATTTTCAGCCATATTGTGACTTGGAATTAAGACTTTAAATGTTTTTGTTTAATAGAATGAAATGATTTATTTTTAAAAATTGATTGATTAGTGGTGAATATTAATATCTATATTTTTTGAATATATCCATTTTTTGGCTTGAAGATGTCTCCAATTTTTGATAGCTGCTCTATTGCTTCTTCTAATTCAATTTTAGAAATTTTGTCTGTCAGTGACTTTTCTAATTCTTCTATAGGTATTAATTTTCCCAACTGAGACTCTAATCTAGAAATAGCTTCTTTGACAAGTATTATTTTTCCTCTTTTTGAAGAGGTTATTCCAGTTGTAATTTTGTCAATGTCGAATATTTGAGCTTCTTCATCGTATCCTACCTGCGATAATGATGTTTTTAATAAATCTATTGCAATTTTTGCGTCTTTTACTGTTACTTTTTTATTTAGATGTAATTTTGCATTTGCTTCGGCAAGCCTTATTATTCCTTCTAATTGCCTGGCTGTTATCGGAATTGGCTTTATGTCAGAATCTGATTTTACTGATTGGTTTCTTAGTTTTACATAGAAATTTTTGATTTCTTCAATTGCTTCGTCTGTTAATTTCGGCTTCACTTTTTGCTTGGCATAGGCAATATATTTTCGCATTAATTTTGGAGGTATAATATCTCTAATTACTTCTTGCTTATGTTCTTCTAAGACATGAGAGGCTACTGCTTCATCCTGAACTTTATTAGGCAAGTCTCTTATTATAAATATTACATCAAATCTTGACAGTAAAGCTGGAGAGATGTCTATTTGTTGCGGAATGGGGGTATATGGATCAAAACGACCTAGTTTAGGGTTTCCTGCAGCAAGAACAGTTGTTTCTGCTTTTAATGTAGCATGAATATTTGCTTTGGCTATTGTTATTGACTGTTGTTCCATGGATTCATGCATTGTAGATCTGTCATGCTCATTCATTTTTTCTATTTCATCAATGCAGACAATGCCTTTATTGCTTAAAACCATTGCACCTGCTTCTAGAGACCAGCCCTTGAGGAATTCATCTTTTACAACAGCAGCTGTTAAGCCTGCTGCTGTTGCTGCTTTTCCTGAAACGTACCTTCCTTTAGGACCAATAGTTGAAATAAATTTTAGCATCACTGATTTGGCTACTCCTGGGTCGCCTACTAGTAAAATATGTATATCTCCCCTAGTTGATCCGCCATCGGATTTTATTTTCTTTACTCCGCTAAATATTTGCAACAGTATTGCTTCTTTTATCTTTTCAAATCCATAGATGCTCGGTGCGATGCTTTGGGCTAGTTTTTTAAAAACTCCTGGATCTGCTGCTAACTCTAAAATTTCTTTTATATCGTCCTCTGAAATGTTTAAGTCTTCAAATGACTCTTCTTGCGGGATAAGATTATTTGCCTCCAATGCAATATCAAATCTAGTAGAGATCCCAGTAGGAAGAGGAACTGGAATTTCTTTTAGAACTCCATTAATTTTTACTTTACTTCCAGGAGTTGTACGCTCCTCCATTTTTGGATCAACTAGATCTTCTTTCAAAAAGACATTAATTCTTCTTGGCTGTTCTCCCCCCTCTAAAGAATCCGGCGATTCTTCTATAACTAATCTTTGAACGTCCACCATTTCTTTTGATAGGAGTTTGAAAGCTCCTTTCCATTGGCATGAACATCTTGAAGGCTCTCTAAATTTTCTATCTACCTGCAAAACCGAAAGTATTGCGCCACAGCTAGGGCACTCAAATCGGGCATTAACAACCTGAGGTCTGACATCAGAGGCCTGTTTTACAATTCCTTCTATGACAATAAATTGATCAAGGTGTTTTGCTCTTATATTTCTTATTTTAATATTTGAAGTTAATGGCAAGTCTAATATTCTTATTCTAGGGTTTTTAAGATATTCAGATTCTTCTAGAGCAGATTCTATAAGCTCTAGGGTTTCTTCAGGATTATCTATTAAATTATCTGCCAGTTCAGGAGAAAATTTTGATAAGTCTGTGAATTTTATTTTAACTACTCTTTCTCCTTCTCTCGCGGTATCTACAATATTTTTTTTATATGAATTAAAGAAGCTTTTCGCCTCTAAGATAAGTTCATCCCTCTTCTTCTTTTTCTCCATTTATTTTTAAGAGATAATGTATTTAAATTGTTTATTGTTATTATGTCTTTGTTGATTTCTAATTTAGTACAATGCCTAATAGAGATATTCCAGTTTTAGAGGTTATTTATCAGATTTTGTCGATTCAACATAGAATATCTTACAAATTTCAGTATTTTTTCCGTAGTAGTTTATTAGATTTACACCAGAATTTAGAGAGATATAGTGGTATGAAAAAATGGAAGATTTGTCTTTTACTAGAATAATTCCTTTATTGTATATTGAGGAGTTTTTTAAGTTATATTCTAACGATTGATTATTTCCTGATTTGACTGATATTACATACATATTACTATTAATATTTTTTTCCAATATTTCTTTAATCTCCCAAGGCCAAGTTATCATCATAGCTTCATTATCAATAATTGCCAAGATATTCCTAGCAATGCTTCCTATTGAGTTATTTTTTAAAATTTCTTTGCTTATATCCTTTGGCTCTTTTTTTATACTATATTCTTTAAACAAATCGTGGAGGGCCTTTGGGCCGCATGAGTTAATGTGACATGGATCAAATCCTAGGTTTCTTGTTTTTAAATCCTCATTTTTTTCTGTAATTCTAGCTACTACATTGCAGCTGTTTAAGTATAATATTGATGCAATTAAAAGAGATTCTAACCCTCTTTTTAAATTAGGCATAAATTACCTAGTATTTTTTAGTTTTAAAGATTTTTACAATGGAATATTTATTTTTTACTCTATAGGAAAACGAAGGATGGCGCCAACACCCTTTGTAAGATTGTAAAATTGTTCGCCGTCTTGATTTTCTGTAGATATTATAATTACTTCAGAACCAATATTATTGGCTGCTTTTTCCAGCTCTTCTGCTGATTTCTTTGGAAATTTTTTTGATATAAGGAGAATTTCTACTGCGCCCCTTTCAATAGCTAGCTTAACCTTTTCAATACCATAAGCTGCCTTTTCTCTATGCTTCCCCAATGTTTCAAAGAATTTTGTCAGGATATTTTTTTCTTTAATTAATTCCTGTTCTGCGATATCTTGCTGAGACTGTTCTACTAATAATTCTAAACCGTGTTCGTCTGTATAACCTAAATCTTTTATAGCTATTACTTTATTTTTTAATGCTGTAACAAGATCGCCTTCTTTTAGAAAATCTTCTTTTGTCGGCATAGGGCCGCCTATTAAGATGCCCTTTAGTTTTGGCATATTGAAGAAGATATCTTTCATAGCATCTGCGACTCTTCTGAAAAATTCTTTTGCTAGCCCTTCTGTAATTCTAGCAAAACGCTGTGAAGATTGCCCCCCGGCACGCACTTTTCCAGGGACACCTGATGTTAAATGCCTTAATACTTTAATTTGCTTTCCTTCTAGAAAGCCTATTGTTGCTTCCTGCCTGTCCATTACAACAAGACCATAAGTTTCGCTAGCTTCTAATAGCTCTTTTAATGTATCTATAATAAAAATCTGGTCGCATCTGTAGAGCCTTACATTTAATTGTCTTGGAGGCTCGTAGACCCATAATTTTATATCTTGAACCCCCTCTTTCTCCGAGATATTTCCGCAAAAAATTGCAAGTCCATTTTTTGTATTTTGTTTATAACTTTTTAGCTCTCTAATTATTCTTTCCAAGGAATCTTCAACAGCGGTTCTTGTTGCTTTAGACTTTATATTTGCCGCAGTTGATTTTTCAGCTTCTAGCTGTTTTGTTATTATTGAAAGGTTGAATCCTGCAGGCACATATACAGTTACTAACTCTGTATGCCTTCCGCGGATACTGCCCACTATATCTATTAATTCTTCAAGCTCCTGTTTTTGTTTTTGGGTAATTTCAGCCATATTTGAAATGATGAAGGATGGTTAATAAAGGTTAGGATATTAGTTTGCAGAGTTACTTTAGAATTATTTAAATAAATTCAACATTAAAATTGCCCTCTTTTAATTCTTTTGAATTTGTAACTGCTTTAAGGTCTTGAAGGACATTTTCTAAAGTGCATATACCTTCCTTCGGTATTGTGAGAATAATTTCCACTTTAACTGATTTTTTCGCTTCTGTTTTTGCTTGACGGACTTTTGAGATTGTTTCTATTAGAGTTTGCCAGATTTGACTATCATTTTTATTTTGTCTTATCTTTATGGGGGCTGGCCATTGCGAGATATGGATTGAAGATGTTTTTTCATATTTTTTAAAGTATTCTTGATAGAGATGTTCAGTTATGAAAGGAGTTATTGGGGCATAAAGTTTTAGAATTGTTAATAGCGAGTTGTAGATAGTGTAGAATGCGGAAGATTTTTCTACTTCTGTTCCGTTGTACACACGATTTTTTATAATCTCTAAATAGTTATCTGCGAATTTTTTCCAAAAGAAGGAGTCTGTTTCTAATTTTGACTTTGAATAATTGTATTCTTCAAAAGCCCGTGTTATGGAATTGATAATATTATTTAATTGTGCTAGAAATAAACGATCTGTTTCTATTAATTTTGGTTGTTCTTTTTGATATTTAAGATTCATAAATGCAAATTTTGTTGCATTGATGATTTTAGTTATGAATTTTTTTCCTGTAATAATGTCTTTTTCTTGATAACCTAAATCTTCACCAAGTTTAGATGTTGACGCCCAATATCTTAATGCATCTGAACTATAATTATCCATTATATTCTGTGGAGAAATTACATTTCCCTTTGATTTAGACATTTTTTCGCCTTCAAGAGTAACAAAACCTGAAATGGCTATTTCCTTCCAAGGAATCTTGTTTTTGTGCAATAATGACTTTACTATTGTATAAAATGCCCAGGTTCTTATTATATCATGGCCTTGAGGCCTGAGATTATATGGAATTTTTATTTTATTGTTAACTAGAGATGAGGCAATTTGAGGCGTTAAAGACGAGGTTGCCCATGTGTCTAAAACGCTAGTTTCTGGCAATGCCTGGGATCTGCATTCTGGGCAGACCTTTTTAATTTTTAAAGGGTCAATTGGTAGTTCAGATTCCTTTGGCAAGATAACTTCATGGCATTTTTCACATATCCAAACAGGAATAGGAATTCCGAAATGCCTTTCTCTTGAAATGCTCCAATCCCACTCTAAACCATGAATCCAGTTTTCATAGCGCTTGAACATATGCTGGGGAAACCAAGATATTTTTTTACCTTGCTCAATTAATTTTTGTTTTTTATCTAAGATTTTAATAAACCATTGTTCTGTCTGAAGGAATTCTATTTCTGTTCCGCATTTGTCATGCATATTTACATTATGTTCAATCGTTTTCTGTTCAATAATCAGATCATCTTTCTTTAGATCTTCCAGGATTCTTTTCCTCGCTTCTTTTATTGAGAGATTTTGATATTGTGAAATTGTTAATTTTCCTTCTTTATTTAGGATTATTCTTGGAGTTAATTTATGGCGCTTTATGGCTTCAACATCATACTTGTCCCCATAAGAGCATACCATTAGAACTCCTGTTCCTTTTTCTGTATCAGCTGATTTATCTGCAATAATTGGAACTTCATGATTAAATAGCGGGACTTTAGCTTTTTTTCCAATGAGATTTTTGTATCTTTTGTCTTGTGGATTTATGAAAACAGAAACGCAGGCCCCTAATAATTCTGGTCTTGTTGTTGCTATTGGCAAATCTTTATTATTCGACTTGAATTTCAATGTAGCAAAAAAGGTACTCTTTTGCTTATCTTCCAACTCTGCCTGTGCAACAGGAGTCTGGCATTCTGGACAATAGATGGTTGGAAATTTTTCCTTATAGACATAGCCTTTTTTGTATAGCTCTATGAAAGAGCTTTGCGAAATTTTTTGTGATTTTTCATCTATCGTTGAGTAATATAAATCGTAATCGCATGAAATTCCAAGATTTTTCCAGTCTTGAATGAAGTCTGGAGTTATCACTTTTAATGTTTTTAAACACAAGGCAATAAAATCCTGTCTTGACATTGATTTTGATTTCACATTATTTATTTTTTCAACTAATTTTTCTGTTGGAAGACCGTTGTCATCTGTGCCAAATGGGTAAAAGACATTAAAGCCTGACATTCTTTTGAATCTTGCAATAAAATCCTGCTGTGAATATGAAAATGAGTGCCCAATATGCATATTTCCTGAAATTGTTGGCGGAGGAATGTCTATTGAGAAAATTTGTTTTTTGCTGTTAAGATTAAATTTGTAGATTTTTTCTTTTTCCCAGAACTTTAGAATTTGTGATTCCATTTCTTTTATGTTTAATTCAGACATATACTATATAGGTTGGGAAGGATTAAAAAGATTAGCACGCTTTTTTAAAATAAAAATAACAAGATTTAAATAGTAGAAATTACTAGAAATATTAACTAGATAATATAATTAAAAATGGGAATTTCAAAAATAACTAGGAATTATCAAATTACATTGCCTAAGGATATAAGAAAAGTAATAAGGGTGAAAGAGGGAGAGGAAGTAATGTTTATTGTAGACGGAGATAAAGTTCTACTTACCAAACCAAAGGAAGATCCTGTTATGGCTGCCGCAGGTATTTGGAAAGATATGAAGGAGACAGGATTAGAATATCAGAAAAGAATTAGAAAAGGATGGAGAAAGAGACAAAAAAGGTTAGAATGGTAGTTATTGACTCAAGTATATTTGTAGATTTTTTGCGGCAATATGGACCTTCTGTTGCTTTTTTTAAATCTATTTCAAAAGATGAGAGAAAGGATATTCTTTTTTCTGCTATTACAGAAACTGAATTAATTTCTGGAAAGAGCTGTGAAGATAAAGAAGTGAAAAATATTGTTTTAGGAATGCTTAACAGTTTTAATAAAATAGATATTGATAATCAGACTGCATTGAAAGCAGGAGATTTATCCAGGACTTATGGATTAGATGTTCCTGATGCAATTATTGCAGCCACTTCTTTAATTAATAACGCAGAACTTTTAACAAGAAATATTAATGATTTTAAAAATATTAAAGAATTAAAAGTAAAATCACCTTATTGATTTTATAAAAGTTTTGTAGAAACTAGATAAGTATAAGAATTAAATAATTTTTATTATTATCTTTTAATATGGTGGAAGAATGGGAAAGAAAGAGGAATTTTTGAGGATTTTCAGAAAAGCGGAGAGAAAATATGGAAAATCTGAAAAAAGGCTGGCTGGAGAGGGATGGGATAGAGATTGGAAATTACTTATAGCAACAATAATGTCCGCTCAATCCAGAGATGAGACTACAATTCCTATTGCTGAGGAATTGTTTAAGGAATATGATAGTTTGAATAAGTTGTCTAAGGCAAAATATTCAGATATTTTAAAAATTTTTAATAGTCTGAATTATAACAGGACAAAGGCAAGGCATGTTATTGAAGCTGCAAGAATGCTTTTAGGAGATTTTAGAGAAAAGATTCCTGATTCAGTAGAAGAGTTGATTAAAATTCCTGGCGTTGGAAGGAAGACTACTAATCTTGTTTTAACAGAACGGCATAATAAACAAGCTATTACTGTTGATACTCATGTCCATAGAATTGCAAATGTGCTAGGATTAGTTAAGACAAGAACACCACACCAGACAGAAATGAAATTAATGAACATCGCTCCTAGAAAATACTGGAGCAGGATAAATAGGACTTTTGTTTTTTGGGGAAAAGATGTTCATGGAAGAGATAAGAAGAGACTGATGAAGAGGCTAGATGAACAAATTTAAAAAGAGTAATCAATATATTTAGAAAGAAGGGTAATAATATTTAGATTTTTTAAATTTCACTCTTTATTTTAGTGAGCTGTAAACTTAACGACACCCCTTGATTAAATTCTTATATAGTTTATTATAGCAAAGTTTATATACTACTCATACTACGTGGTTTATATGGTTATAACAGTAATTTTAAAAATTGAAAGGGGGAAGAATAAGAATGAAAAAAACTATACCTATAAGAGAACTTGTAAACGAAGATACTGCGACTAAGGTAGAGGAAACTCTAAAAAATGACCCTGAAAATGCTTATACAATTGCATGGATTATGGTAAAAACTTTTGGTGTTAATCAAAAGGATATAGAGAATAAATCTTTTTCAAAATGGAAAGATGGACAATCCGCTCTTTATGCTAGGATTGATAGATGTTTAAGGAAAATGGTGCAATTAGGGAAAGCTCGTTGTAAGAAACATGAAAGAGCCATGGTTTATTGGTGGGTTCAACCACAATCAAACATTAAGTTCTAAGGATGGAATGAGTAAGTATTCGATTATTCAATTATCTCGGCATAAAGCAAGGGTAAAGCATACTTGCACCAAATGTAAGAAAGTAATACTCCATGGAGATATAATTTATTACAGGAAAGATAGATATTTGCAGAGCTTTAATAAAGAAAAACTTTGTAAGAGTTGTTATATTGGTAAGAATAATCTATTTTAGAATTTCTTTGCTCGGGCACCGACACGCTTAAATATATAGGGCACCTAATTTCTTCTATGAAAATAATAAAAGTTTTTGATAAAAAAGTAAGAGATACTGAATATTACAAATATCGGGCTCCTTTGCCGAAGAAAGTAGCCGAAGATTCTGGGCTAATAAATAAAGAACTAAAAATAACTACTAAAAATAATAAAATTCTAATTGAAGAGGATAAAGATGAGAAAGAATAAACTTATATCTTAGGGCACCGAAATGTTTATATAGTTCGGGCACCTAAGTATTCTATGAAAGAAATAAAATGTAAGCACTGTAAAAGCACCAACACTTTCAAAAAAGGATTTAGACAAACAGAATATAGAGGCAAAATACAAAAACACTACTGTAAAGATTGCAAGAGATTATTCACAGAAGATTTGGGATTTTACAGAATGAGACACAATCCTAAAATAATTACTATGTCCATTGATATGTATATCTCGAACCTTTCAAGCAGGAAAATGAAAAACCAATTATGCAGGCACTTAGGGATGAAAGTTACCCATATGACTATTTTGGACTGGGTTAGAAGGTATGCTTTGAAGGTTGGTAAGTTTGTTGAGAGGTTGGGCTATAACTTGGGAGATAGTTTTTATGCTGATGAAACAATGATAGACTGCGAAGGCAGGAATGATAGATTTTGGTGCTGTCTTGATTGGGATACGAGGCTAATTACAGGAGTACATTATAGCTTATCTGGTAATCCGACACAAGCCATTGAGTTTCTAAAGAAAGCTATCAGTAAGGGAAAGCCCAAGTTTATTCAGACAGATGGAGACATTTTTATCCTAAAGCATTCAAAAGATTATTTTATTCTAATAAAATAGTGGGCACAACAATAGAACATAAAATACAGAACGTTCATAAGACAAAGATACACAATTACAGAATAGAAGCAGTCTTTATGAAAATCAAAGACAGAGTAGATGACTTTAGAGGATTGAAAGCTTTATGGTCTGCTCCTATCATGATGTTAGCCATAACAATCCAGCATAACTTTATTGAGGCACATACAACAATAGATGGTGTGCTTTGCGAAAGAGCAGAAGTTAATCTGTCTTTAGGAGAGAATAAGTGGTTGGGACTAATTAAATTAGCCACCATAAACAATTAAAAGATGGCCCATCTCAATATATCTATGATACAAAAAGAGCAAAGCGAGTTTATTAATTGGGACTTCAAGAAAGCAGACACTAAAGAATATACTCACGGAATGCATACTTATCTAGCAATGATGATACCGCAGATAGCTAGAAGGCTTATTTACCTGTACGGGAAAGAAGCTAAGACTCTTTTAGACCCGTTTATGGGGAGCGGAACTTCTTTAGTAGAAGCGTCTTTGACCAACTATATAAAAGAAGCTTATGGATTTGATTTAAACCCTCTGGCATTTTTAATATCTAAAGTAAAAACAACACCACTCAACACAGGATTTTTAGATAAAGAACTATCTAAAATAATTAATTCTAATGGTTATAAAGAAATTCCTAAATTTAAAAATATAGAATTTTGGTTCAAACCAAAAGTTATAGAGCAATTGGCTATGATAAAAACAGCAATTAATAATATTGAAGATAAAGACGCAAGGGATTTCTTTTGGGTTGCTTTTTCTGAAACAATCAGGAACGTATCAAACACCCGGAACGGAGAGTTCAAACTTTATAGGATACCAGAAGATAGACTAAAGAAACATAATCCTTATGTTCTAGCCGAATTTGAAAAAATAGCTTTAAGAAATATAAAGGGTATGAAACAATATCTAAAAGTAAGACAGAAAACAAAAACAATTCCTAAAAATTATAGTTCTATGAATGAGTTGCCTTTAAATCCAGAAAGTATAGACTTGATTGTTACTAGTCCGCCTTATGGCGACAGTAAGACGACTGTAGCCTATGGGCAGTTCTCAAGACTAGCCTTGCAGTGGCTAGGCTATGAAGATGTTGCTAATTTAGACAATAAGTTATTGGGCGGTAAAGCTAGCAAAGAGCTAGATGTTAAGATAAACTCTCCCACGCTAAAAGGAATAATAAAAAAGATAGGAGAGATAGATAAAAAAAGAGCCATGGAAGCCTTAAGCTTCTATGAAGATTTTGATAAATGTGTTATACAATTGGATAGAGTTATGGCTAAAAATGGATATGTTTGTTTTGTCGTTGGAAACAGAACAGTAAAGGGGATTAACATATCGACCGATAAAATAATGTCGGAGATATTTAGGGCAAGAGGAGATTACAGATGTATAACAACTCACGAAAGAGCAATACCCAATAAGAGAATGCCAAAACTGAACTCCCCTAGCAATAAAGTTGGTGAAAAAGTAACAACAATGTGTAATGAATTTATTTTTGTTTTACAAAAGAATTAAAGCACTTTTATCTCCTTGTCGTACATAGTAGATAAGTTTTTTCTAGCTGTACGAAAACCAGAGCCGTGGTCTCTAATAGCAGTATCAGATTTGAGGTGAAGTCTAAATTCCCAAATTATTCTGCCATCTTTTATCATTTCCTTAAAAGCCTTTTCTTTGAACCCTGAAAAATAAGCGGCCTCTTTATAATTAAAATATTCATGCTTACCTTTTTTCTTTACATCTGCGAGAACTAAAAGAAAATTATTGCCCAACTTAGTTTTTATTAGTCCTATTAACTTTTTAAAATCAAAGAAACAAACCCCACCTAATTTATGATGAACTATCGCTATTCTTTTGTTAAATATGCCTTTTATTTCTAATTTGTAGCCCTTCGGATTATATCTTCTTGTAGACAAAATTATCTTTAATGCTTGTCTGCCTTTCTTGTCTAAATATCCCGTCTTTCTTATTACCTCAAATTTATTCATTTTCCAAATTGGCTCTTTTGTAGAGAGAGTTACAGGAGTTCCCGCTTCTATTTTAGATAGATTTATTAATGTTCGTTTTTTTAATTATTTTATGGCTAACAACAAAATAAGTATGCCTGGCGGAGCTTTTGGAGGGCTGATGAGATATGATGAAGAATATAGAAGCAGGTTTATGATAAGCCCCACTCAAGTAGTTGGATTTATTGTTTTAATAATCTTGTTTGTTCTAGTATTGAAGATCTTATGGCCAGCTTCTTAGAAAACTATATATAATACTCTTTTTTTTTATAAAGATGATGCCCGGATTAGGTGGAATTGACCCTAAGAAGATGCAGCAAATGATGAAACAGCTTGGTATTAAGCAGGAAGAGATAGATGTGCTTAGAGTGGTTATTGATAAGAGAGACGGAGGAAAGATTGTTATTGATAATGCAAGTGTACAAAAAATAGTTATGCAGGGGCAAGAAAGCTGGCAGATTACTGGAGATGCAAGAGAAGAGGAAACTGGAATTCGGGAAGATGATGTTAAGCTTATTATGGAAAAAACCGGAAAGAGTGGAGAAGAAGCCAGAAAGGCACTTGAGGAAACAGGCGACATTGCAGAAGCGATTATTATGTTAGGATTATTGCAGAAAGGTATTTAAAGGTGCAGGGCTTTTTAGATTCTTGTACAAATTTGTTTGAGGCGAGCTATTAATGGAAAGAATAATAAAGGAAAAAATTAGCGCAGACCATCTTCTTTATGTAAGTCTAAAGTATACTAAAACATGCGATGTAATCCTAAATTTGTTATTAAGATGGGCTAATATGATTGAAAATGCTATTGAATTATTGATTGAAAGGTCTAAAAAATTGAAGAAATGGAAACCTGTCCCAGACGCCCCAAGAGCTAGATTGTTACAATTGAAAGGCATATATGCAAATGACCCTTTGATAAGCCATATTTTAGAAATTTATGAAATGTTTAGGGATATTGAGAAACTTGAAAAGGTAAGAGAGAATGAATTCAGGAAGGGGGTTAATTTGAGAGTTACTTATAAAGGCGAGTTTATTAATATAAATCTTGAGAAATTAAAAGAGTATGCTGATTTATTAGAAAGGTTTATAAGTGCACTCAAATAATTTCTTTTACTTAAGGCAATCTTAAGTTATTTTAAATGGCGCGAATTATAACAATTAGCTCAGGAAAAGGCGGAGTAGGAAAAACTACGAGTGCAATAAATATAGGTGCTGCAATTAATTATTTTGGAAAAAATGTAGTTGTTGTTGATGCTAATTTGACAACGCCAAACGTAGGATTACATTTAGGGGCGCCTATAGTGCCTGTAAGTTTGAATCATGTATTATTGGGGAAGGTAAAAGTATCTGATGCTATTTATGAACATGATTCTGGAATTAAAATAATTCCAAGTTCATTGTCTGTTAGGGAATTGAGACAGCTTAATCATGAAAAATTAAAAGACGTTTCAAGAAAATTGAGGAAAATGGCCGATTTTATTATTTTAGATTCTGCAGCTGGCCTTGGAGATGAGGCTATTGCGGCATTTGATGCAGCCGATGAAATTATTTTAGTTACAAATCCTGAGATTCCTGCTGTTACAGATGCTTTAAAAGCAAGTAAATTAGCTGAACAGCTTGGGAAGGAGATTTCTGGAGTAATAGTAACAAGGGTGCGTGGAGATAAGGTTGAGATGCCGTTGGCAAATATTAGAGATATGCTTGAATTGCCGATTTTTGGAGTTATTCCTGAAGATAGGAATGTGCCTAAGTCAGTATTAATGAAGAATGCTTTGGTGTATACACACCCAAAAAGCAAGGCTTCTAGAGCATATAGAAAGATTGCAGCCAAAATAATTGGAAAGAATGACTATCACGAAAAAACTCCCTTTTGGGAAATGTTGTTTGGATAATATATTAATGGTCTGCTTTTTCGTCAATATATTTGAATATGTTATAATCAGGAAGTAAGTAAATACTTTGCTCTTCCTGGGATAGATTTTCTAGTGAATTTGAGGGTATTGTTCTGGGAGGATCTGGAAAGATTGTACATTCCTTATTTGGTTTTTCATATGTTTTTAAAGGAGCAATATTGAGATCTTGGTTTTTATAATATATACATTTTTGTGGGGCACCCCATATGGATAAGGCCAATACAGCAAACGACAATATTTTGGATAGAGTTTTCATTTTATTTTTGATCCTATATCAATATCCTTTTCAGTTGTTAAAAATACAACCTTATCTTTATTATCCGCTGCAAGAATCATCCCATTAGACTCTAAACCACGAATATTTCTTGATTCTAGATTAGCTATAAAAATTGCTTTTTTGTTCTTTAATTCTTCTTTTTTGTAATATGGCTTTAGACCTGCAAGTATCTGCCTTGAGGATTCCTCTCCTAAGTCGACTTTTAGAACATAGAGTTTATCTGCTTTAGGATGATCTTCAACTTCAATTATTTTTCCAACTTTTAGGTCTAGTTTATCAAAATCTGAGTATGGGATTTTTTCTTTCATTCTGTTCTTAAGAGATATTTTTCTAGAATAGTTAGATTATTTTCTGCAAAATACTGACCCAAGGGATAGGCTATGTTGTCTATAAAATTCTTCGCTATTTCCTGCGGAGAGATTTTTTCTTTTTTATAATCATCTGAAGAAGTTATTATTTCGGCTATTTCCTGCGGAGAGTATTCTCTTTTTTTGAATTTATTTCCTTCAATTGTTAGATGGATATTATATCCGTCTTGTTCTAGAAATATATTAAATTCAGATGACTTCTCATCTATATTCGGATACAATCTGATTCTATGAACTGATTCCAGAGCAGCCCTATATGGATACGATGTTTTTGGTTCTTCCAGGATTCTTTCTAATACTGTTTGAAAATATTCTTTTTCTTCCATTAGTTTTGCGAAAGAATTGAGGTTTTTAAGGCTTGTGGACACTAGATTTTTTTAAATAAAATCTCGGACTTTTTAATCTTACTGATTTCTATTGGAGTTTCTAGGGATTTTATGGAGATTTCAAAATTAAAGGTTTTCGCTATCTTTTCACAAGTTTCAGGCATAAAAGGAAAAAGCAGGATTGTTACGTCTTTTATTCCATTTACTAACTGATAGAGAACTTTTTTATCATGCGTTTCCCATGGCTTTTTTTGCTGGATAAATTCATTTAATTGATCAATAAAAGAAAAGATTTCGTTTAGAGTCTTGTCTAATTCAAGATTTTCCAGGAGTTTTTTTGTTTTTGTTATTAGTGATTTTGAATTTATAGGTGTAGTTTTCTCTAAGGAGCATTTTTCTGCCAGTGCTGAAGCCCTGGAAACTAGGTTTCCTAATTTGTTTGCTAGTTCGTTGTTGTGTGATTCTTTTAAGATTTCTTCATTGAAGTCTCCGTCTTCTCCAAAAACTATTTTTCTCATTAGATAATATCTTAATGTGTCAGTAGAGTATTTATCTATTAAATACAAGGGAGATATTACGTTTCTTAGAGTTTTTGACATTTTTTGCCCATTTATTGTAAAATACCCATGCACAAATAGTTTCTTCGGCAATTCATAATTTAAGGCTAGAAGTAATGCTGGCCATATAGTTGCATGAACTCTTAATATATCATTAGCCATTAATTGCAGATCTGGAGGCCAGAATTTATCAAATGCCTTTTTTTGATTTAAGCCAGTTACATAGTTCCAAAATGCGTCCAGCCAGACGTAAATAGTGTGTTCTTTATCAAACGGCAGTTCTATGCCCCAATCTACTTTTGATTTTAGTCTGGAGATAGATATATCCTCCAGACCTTCTTCTATGAATGATATAACCTCTTTTTTTTTCTTATTGGGAGATATTTCATATTCGTCTGTTTTGATTAATTTAAGAAGTTTTTCCTGAAAGCCCGATAATTTGAATATGTAGGATTCTTCTTTTATTATTTCAGGTTCCTTTTTATGCAAAGAACACTTTCCTTCGATCAATTCGCTTCTAGTCTTATATTGCTCGCATCCTACGCAATAATAGGCTTCATAAAATCCTTTATAAATTAGTTTTTTATCATACAAATCCTGAACAATTCTCTTTACTTGTTTTATATGGTTTTCATCAGTTGTTCTGATGAAATTGTTATTTGAGATATTTAACTGCTTGAATGTTTCTATGAATTTTTTAGCTATATCATCTACAAAATCTTTTGGCTTTAGGCCTGAATCTTTTGCTATCTGCTGTATTTTCTGGCCATGTTCGTCTGTGCCTGTTAGGAAAAACACATCTTTTCCTTGTAATTTGTTCCATCTTGCAATAATATCTGCTGCTATGGTTGTATATGCTGACCCTATATGAGGTGCTGAGTTTACATAGTAAATGGGGGTTGTTACATAAAATGTGTTTTTAACTGTCATTTAAAACTTAGATAAAATGAGTATAAAAATTATTTGTTTTTATGTTTTTACATTAATCTGTTTTAATCTTTATTCCATCTCCAGAAACATTCCAATTATATTCACTCATTTTTTTATAGCCTTGCGAAGGCGCCGGGACATAGAAGGTGTTGTAATTGCCGTATTTTAGCCATGCTCTCATTATTATTGGATCAATTTCAGCTAGAGTCAATAGCCTTTGTTTCGTCTTAATTTTCCCATTGTCTATTTTCACATCTATTTTTATTGTATCGTATGCTAGAGAAAGATAGAGTTTTAGTATTGATTCTCTAAATAAAGGGAATGGCTGTAATGGAATTTTTCCTTTCTCCATAGCTGTCTTTCTGGAATAAGCAACATGAGCTGCGATATCATGCGGACAATATGTTACATAGTCTCTGAATCTGAAGCTAAAATCTTCTTCTTTATGTTTGCATTTATGTCTTGTGTTAAATCTTGTCCATTGTACGTATTCTTCAATATTATTTTGGTCTGTTAGATTTTCCATTAAAATATTGTGTTTTTTTTCTGTTCTGGAAGGCACTTTAACTCTGACGGTTCTTAAATTGCTATCATGGGCATGATAATTTTCTGGAAGAGGAAATATTATTTTGTCATTAATGTTCTTGGATTTTAATGCAAAAGCGTGAATTCTATGGCCTTCTATTACAGTTGTTGGATGGACGATATGCGAAGTTCCTTTGATATCTTTCCAATACCAGCCTATATAATGTTCATTACTATTTTTGTATTTGTCTAATTTTGAAGCAGCAATTCTTGCTTTTGTTGGCCCCCATTTTTTTTCTTTTAATTCTCTTTGTATGCCTCCTAAAGTATCTAGTTCAACTAATGGCCCTCTCTTTGAGAAATTTTGCGCACTATAATAAATATTATTATTGTGTTGATCTTTTGGAATGATATTAAAATTTGAATGAATTATTAATATTTGATCTGCTTTTTTTACTTCCAGCGATTCTATGATTCCATCAAGAGAAGCAGTTTCTATAAATTTACTTCTTTCTCTTATTATTTCTTTAACTGTTTTTGGACGCTTGAATATTTGCTCTTTATTATCTACTAATTCTAATTGCAACTCCATGATTTTTTAGATTTTACAAGGTATATAAGGATTTCTGGATTATTTATTCAGCAGAGTATCTCCGATGAGTTTTAACCACTTCTAAATTTAGCGATAGGCTAAAATAG